>CAMCZJ010000048.1 GCA_945886995.1 Asaia bogorensis | reverse complement strand
AAGTGGCGCAGGTTGGCACGCTTTCCGCCAATGGCGAATCCGAGATCGGCGAAATGATTGCCCAGGCCATGGAAAAGGTCGGCAATGAAGGCGTGATCACGGTTGAAGAAGCGAAGTCCATCCAGACCGAACTTGATGTCGTTGAAGGCATGCAGTTCGACCGCGGCTATGTCTCCCCGTATTTCATCACGAATGCGGAAAAGATGATCGCGGAAATGGACAATCCCTACATCCTGATCTTCGAAAAGAAGCTGTCTCAGCTTCAGCCGATGCTGCCGCTGCTCGAAGCGGTTGTGCAGTCCGGCCGTCCGCTCGTGATCGTGGCTGAAGATGTTGAAGGCGAAGCGCTCGCGACCCTCGTGGTCAACAAGCTGCGCGGTGGCCTCAAGATCGCGGCCGTGAAGGCGCCTGGCTTTGGTGATCGTCGCAAGGCGATGCTCGAAGACATCGCGATCCTGACCGGTGGTGAAGTGATCAGCGAAGATCTTGGCATCAAGCTGGAAAGCGTCACGCTGGCTCAGCTCGGCCGCGCCAAGACCGTGCGGATCGAGAAGGAAAACACCACCATCGTTGATGGCGCTGGTGCGAAGGACCAGATCACTGGCCGTTGCGAGCAGATCAAGGCGCAGATCGAAGAAACCACTTCGGACTACGACCGTGAAAAGCTGCAGGAACGTCTGGCGAAGCTCGCCGGTGGCGTTGCCGTGATCCGCGTCGGTGGCTCCACCGAAGTGGAAGTGAAGGAACGCAAGGACCGCGTGGACGACGCGCTGCATGCGACCCGTGCTGCCGTTCAGGAAGGCATCGTGCCTGGTGGTGGCGTGGCGCTGCTCCGCGCTTCGACCAACCTCGGCGGCCTCAAGGGTGCCAATAATGATGAGCAGGTGGGGATCGAAATCATCCGCCGCGCCATCCAGGCGCCGCTCAAGCAGATCGCTGAGAACGCCGGCAAGGACGGCGCGGTGATCGCGGGTGAAGTGCTGCGCGACAGCACCTATACCCACGGCTATGACGCGCAGAAGGACGAGTACAAGGATCTGGTCAAGGCCGGCATCATTGACCCGACCAAGGTTGTGCGTACCGCGCTGCAGGATGCGGCTTCTGTCGCTTCCCTGCTGATCACCACCGAAGCGATGGTGGCCGAGCGTCCGGAACCCAAGGGCGCGCCGGCTGGCGGCCCGCCGGGTGGCGGCATGGGCGGGATGGATTTCTGATCCATCGCAGCTTGCGAAAAATGGGGGCGGTCCTGCGGGGCCGCCCTTTTTTGTTTTTGGGGTGTTATTCTTGTGGCGCCCTTAAACGTGCCAGGATGCGCCCATCAATCAGCGCCAAACCCAATCCGATCATAACCATGCCCGCGAAATGTTTTGCATCCAGCCTTTCGTCGAGCAGCAGGCCGCCAAGCAGAATGGCGCTGATCGGGATCAGAAAGGTGACCAAGGCAAGATTGGTGGCCCCGGCAGCCGCGAGGATGCGGAAATAAAGAATATAGGCCACTGCCGTAGAAAGCGCTCCAATGCCCAGCAAGGCTGCCCATATGTGCGCGCTGGGCAGCGCCAATAGCCAGGGTTGATCTATCATAAGGGCCATTGGCAAAATTAGTAGGCTGGAAGCTGTTACCTGCCCGGTGGCTGTTACTAAGGGCGGCACACCCATGCGCCTGAAACGGCGCCCAAAGACACCGGCAAAGGCATAGGAGAGTGCTGCGGCAAGGCAGGCCAATTGCGCCAGAAGCCCGGTGCCTAAGCCCGCGAGCAACTCGGCCCCAAGCATCAGGATCACCCCCAAAAGCCCAAGCGCGACGCCAGCCATTTTACCCGCGCTCAATTTTTCATCACGCGTCAGGCAATGCGCGACCAGTACCGTGAAAAGCGGCGTGGTGGCGTTCAGAATGGCGGCCAAGCCGCTTGCAATATGATGTTGGCCCCAAACGAATAGCGCGAAGGGAATGGCGTTGTTCAAAAGCCCCATGCCGAAAAAGGCAGGCCAAAGCCCTTTCATGCGTGGCATGCGGATATTCAACAGCATGAGCACTGCCCAAAGCGTCGCCGCTGCAATGCCGACGCGCGCCAGCACAATCGTGAGGGAAGGTAATTCCCTGACCGCAACACCATTGAAGAAAAAGGAACCGCCCCAAAGCACGGAAAGCGCGATCAGCATGACCCATTCCTGTGCGCCCATGGGCGCTTGGGCTTTCGGTGCGGATGGGGGTTGCGTCATTTACGCTCCGATCTGGTTGGACTGGCCTATGCAAGCCGCGGTTTATGGACCGCGCCATCCGCTTCTTGCTTTCATTTGAACAGCCCCGCTGCCCCGCCAAGGGTGCTATGCCAACAACACCCCATGCTGCCTTAAAAACCCAAGCAAGGGCAGCAAGGGCAGGCCCAGTATTGCCGGCTGATCGCCCTCAATCCGATCAAACAACTGCGCGCCATGGCCTTCCAGCCGATAGGCGCCGACAGAAGAAAGCAACGCCTCACCCTCGGCGGCCAGATAGGCGTCCAGAAAGGCGTCGGAGAAGTCGCGCATGGTCAGGCGCGGCTTAGCCACATGCTGCCAGATGCGCCGCCCACCGCGATGGCAAACCAGCGCCGTCACCAATTCATGCTGGCATGCGCGCAGGCGTTGCAAATGCGTGCGCGCTGCTGCCATATCCGGCGGCTTGTCGAACCAGGTGCCTTCGCAGACCAGCAATTGATCAGCGCCAATCACCAAAGAATCCGGGGCATGTGCGGCCACGCGTTCTGCCTTGGCATCGGCCAGCATCAGTGCGGCATCTTCAGGGGGTATGCCCTCGGCCAGCGCGGCTTCCTTGATGGCGGCCTCATCCACGCCGCCGACACGGATTTGAAAGCTGAGCCCAGCGCCTTCAAGCACTGCACGCCGCGCCTTGGATGCTGATGCAAGGATAAGGGCGGGCGCAGCCGCCTGGATCACTGCCGCGCTTCCGGGCGCAGGCCGAGCGCTGCTTCCTCACCCGCCGCTGCCGCCAAATAGGCTGCATAGGCATCGCCGCCGCGCAGATCCTCGGTCATGCCAAGCCGCGCCATCACGGCCTGGACCGCAGGTGTGCGCAGCGCAGTGGTAAAGGCTGCTTCCAGCCTTTGGCGTTCCTTCGCCGGCATATTGGGCGGGCCAATCAGCCCAAAAGGCGCGGTTTCCGTCAGCCCATAGCCAAGCTCAACCAGGGTCGGCACATCGGGCCAGCGTGAATTGCGCGTGGGTGACCACAGCGTGAGCCAGCGCGCTTCGCCATGTTCCACCGCCACATGCAGCCGCGCACCGCCGGCCATGACATCCAAATCACCTGCCATTAGCGCTTCCACGCCTTCAGCGGCGCCGCGGAAGGGCAGATGCACCACTTGAAGATTTTCCTTCACCATCAGCCGTGCCATGGTGACATGCCCGACTGAGCCGACCCCGACGCTGCCAAAGGAAAGCTGGCCGGGCTTTTGGCGCGCCTCGGCCACGAAATCGCGCCAGCCGCCCGGGAAGCGATCCGACTTGGCGATCACGCCATAAGTCCCGCCTGCCAGACACATGATCGGCGTGGCATCGCGCCCCAGGGAAAAATCCACGCCGCGTTCCACCAAGGCGCGCAGCGTCACGACGGGAAACAGCATCACCACAGACCCATCCGGGGGAGCGTTCCGCAATTGAGCCAAAAGGCGAAGCCCTGTGCGGCTTGGCTTGTTTTCCAGTCGGATTTCCTGACCCAGCGTCTTGCTCGCAGCCTTGGCGAGTGCCCGCATCAACTGATCTGTGGCGCCCCCTTCGGCGAAGGGCACCAGCAGCGTGACGCCGCTCTGCTGCGCCCGCGCCAGAGATGGTGCGGCCAATAGCACGGCACTGGCCAAAAGCAGCCGCCGCTTCATGGCATTTCGCTCGCCAGCCGTGCCAGCGCTGCGCGGTAGGTCGTGTCAAACAGCGTATCCAACCCGGAATTGACGCCTTTCAACCCTGCCGCCACGCGCCCAGCCCAGCCGACATATTCAATACGCCGCGCATGGTTCCAATTCGCCGGGGGGCTATCGGCGATGGAACGCAGATTCGAAATCTTATCGGCTAACTTCAACTGCTTGGCCGCTTCGCTATGTTTTGGCGCCTGGCTGATCTGCAAGGCCTTCCGGATTTCCTTAGGCTTTTCTTTATCATCGGTCGCTTCCGCCACCAAGCCTGCAATCACGGGGCCGAAAACAGCCACCAGATCGGTATCCGTGGTTTCGGTGTCCTCCACCGTGTCGTGCAGCAGCCCGGCCAGAATGGCTTCTTCCGGCGCACCATGTTCAGCCAGAATGGCGGCGACCTCAATCACATGGTTCACATAGGGCTCCGCAGCCGCGCCCTTGCGCACCTGCCCGGCATGGGCGCGCGCGGCAAATAGCGTGGCGCGCAGTACTTGCGCGGTGAAACTGGCTTCCATGCGGTTCCACTAGCGCCCCGGGGCAAGGACGAAAAGGGGCACGCCGCAGGGGATGCAAGCCAGGGCAAAGCCTGATATGCGGGAGCCATGCCGAGCCAGACCCTGACGCGCCGCGCCTTGATCGCGGCCAGCCCCTTGCTTGCCGCGCCTGCCGTGGCGCAAGCGCCCTTTCCCAACCGGCCAATCCGCTTGATCGTGGGCTTCACCCCTGGTGGCGCCACTGACATATCGGCCCGCGCCTTCGCACCCAAAATGTCGGAAGTGCTTGGCCAGCCGGTGATTGTGGAAAACCGCCCAGGCGCGGGAAGCAACCTTGCCACTGAAATCGTCGCCCGCAGCCCGGCTGATGGTTACACGATCCTGCTGGCAACCCTGGGCGCCTTGGTGATCAGCCCCATGGTGATGCGCCTGCCAATAGACCCGGCGCGGGATCTGGTGCCGGTTTCCATCGCCGTTGACCTATTCAATATCCTGACCGTGCCGGCGGAACGCCCCTGGCGCACCGCCGCCGATATCATTGCCGCCGCCAAGGCCCGGCCCGGAGAACTCTCCTGGGGTCATAGCGGCATTGGCAGCGCGCCCCAATTGGCCGGGCTGCTTTTCGCCAAAATGGCCGGGATTGAGACGATCGAAGTCGCCTATCGTGGTGGCGGGCTGGTTGCGACGGATTTGATCTCGGGCCGGCTGGATTACGGCTTCCCGACCTCGCCTTCCGTCAAGACGCATATTGAAGCGGGCAGGCTGCGCGGCCTGGCGGTGCCCACCCTGCAACGTTCGCGCCTGCTGCCCGATATTCCAACCGTCGCCGAAACTGGGGTGCCCGGTTTCAATGTGCCATCCTGGTACGCGGTGGTAGCGCCACGCGGCACGCCAGAGCCTACCGTTGAGCGCTTGGCCCATGCCATGCGGATTGCGTTGGAAGACCCTGATGTGGTTGGCATCCTGAACCGCAATGGGCTGGAGGCCATGCCCTCCACCCCCGCGGAATTCGGCGCCGCCTGGGCGGCGGAGCGCACCAAATGGGAACCGATCATTCGCGAAAGCGGCATCAAGATCGAATAGCCCTTGCTGGCCGATCCGGTTTATGATCGCTGGGAAAGGAATTACTGCCCGTGAACGCCATGTCCCACGATCCCGCTGAGGCCCTGGAAGAAGCCGCACGCGCCGCGCGCGCTGCATCAGGCGCGCTTTCGGTTGCGCCAAGCGCGGTGAAGGATCAGGCGTTGCTTTTGGCCGCGGCGGCATTGCGGGAGCATGAAGCCGCGATCATCGCCGCCAATGCCGAAGATTTGGCCGCCGCGCCTGGGCTTTCGCCCGCCTTTCGTGACCGGCTGCTGCTGAATGCCGCGCGCATTGAAGCCATGGCAAAGGGCTTGGAAGAAGTGGCCGCCCTGCCAGACCCGGTGGGCCGGGTTCTGGCGGAATGGAAGCGCCCCAATGGGCTGCGCTTGCAGCGCGTGGCGCAGCCGCTTGGCGTGATTGGCATGATTTTCGAAAGCCGGCCCAATGTCACGGCGGATGCGGCTGCGCTTTGCCTCAAATCCGGCAATGCGGTGATCCTGCGCGGCGGGTCGGAAAGCTTGCGCAGCGCCACCGCCATCCACGCCTGCATGGCGCAAGGGCTGAAGCTCGCGGGGCTGCCGGCAGCGGCGGTGCAAGTGGCGCCGAGTGCTGACCGCGCCTTTGTCGGCGCCATGCTGCGCGCTTCTGGCTTGATTGACCTGATCGTGCCGCGCGGTGGCAAGGGGCTGGTGACGCGCGTTTTGGAAGAAGCGCGCGTGCCCGTGCTGGCCCATGCGGAAGGGCTTTGCCACACCTACATCCATGCCGGCGCAGACCACGCCATGGCGCGTTCGGTGCTCGCTAACGCCAAAATGCGCCGCACCGGTGTTTGTGGTGCCACTGAAACCCTGCTGATTGATGCCGCCATCGCGCCCGCGCTGTTGCCCGCGCTGATTGCGGATTTGCGCGCGCTTGGCTGCGATTTCCGCGCCGATGAGGCCGCACGCGCTATTGTGCCGGGCCTTACCGCCGCCACCGATGAGGATTACGCCACCGAATGGCTTGATGCGATCCTGTCCGTGAAGGTCGTTGCCGGCGTTGCCGAAGCGCTTGCCCATATCCGCCGCTTCGGCAGTGAGCATACGGAAGCGATCATCACCGAAGATGCCTCTGCCGCGCAGCAATTCCTGGATGGCATTGCTTCCGCTGTTGGGCTTTGGAATGCGTCCACGCAATTCTGCGATGGTGGCGAATTCGGCTTTGGCGCGGAGATCGGGATTGCGACAGGGCGGCTGCATGCGCGGGGTCCGGTTGGGCTCGAACAGCTCTGCACCTATCGCTACAAGATTTTCGGCACGGGGCAGATCAGGCCGTGATGGCGCAGCGGTTTTTCGCCGCGCTGCTGATGGGCTTGGCGCTGGCGCCTGCCGCGCATGCTGCCTGCCCGGATGATGCGGCGATAGCGCGCTTCGCCGGTCAGATTTTGCAACGCCAATCACCAACACCCTTCGCTGCGCTATCGCCTGCCGATGGGCGTTGTGTGCAGGACAAGCTGATTGCGATTTTCGCACAACCTCGGAATTTTCCGTTGGTCGCATTTTCCGAGCCGCCAAGTGATTCCACGTGGCTTGAAAATGCTCTGGGCGATGTCGTTGGCTACAAGCTTGGCCTGACCAATCCAGCCATCCAGCAGCGCTTCGGCATTGACCACCCCATCCGCGGTGCGATTTTCCAAGCCACCCTGCGCGCATCTTCGGGCGCTGAGATCGAAGCACGCTTCGCCGCCGTGCCGGTGCTGGAAGCGGATATGCTGGTGCGGATTGGCACGGGCGGGGTTGAGGCTGCGCTCAATGACCACGCCGCGCTTATCCGCCATATTGATCAGGTGATTCCCTTCATTGAATTGCCTGATCTTGTTTATGCGCCAGATCATCGCCCAAGCCTTGGCGATCTGCTCGCGGTCAATGTCGGCGCGCGGCTTGGCGTTGTGGGCAGGCCCATTACCGTGACGCCAAGCACTGAATTCATCGCGGCCTTGGGGCGGATGAGCATTTCACTCCATCAGGATGGGCGGGAGGTTTCGCGCGCCCCCGGCGCGGCTATTCTGGGCCATCCCTTGAATGCGCTCGCCTGGATTGCGCGTGATTTGGCGCGGGAGGGGCGCCCGTTGCGTGAGGGGGATATGATCTCGCTCGGGTCTTTTTCCCCGCCTCAGCCGGTGGTGGCGGGTCAGGTCTGGACCGCGCGCTATGAGGGCTTGGATCAGGCGCAGGATGTGGTGGTGCGCTTCAGATAAGGCAGGCGCTTCGCTGAAGCGCGGCCCCCTGCTATGGTAAAAATCTATTCTATTGGCGATCAGGAAAGACCGGAAGCATGCCCGATACCGCCCCGCACCACAGCGCAAGCAATCCGCTTTCCGTCGAACATTTCGATGTGCTGATTGTTGGCGCCGGCATTTCCGGGATTGGCGCGGCCTATCACCTCACCACACAATGCCCAGACAAGCGCTTTGTCGTGCTTGAAAATGAGGAAAGTTTCGGCGGAACCTGGTGGACGCATAAATATCCCGGCATCCGTTCGGATAGTGACCTTCATACCTTCGGCTATCGGTTCAAGCCCTGGCGCGGCGCGCCTATCGCGACTGCCGAAGAAATCCTGCGCTATATGGGCGAAGTCATCGCCGAAAATGATCTGTCGCGGCATATCCGCTATTGTCACCATATCACGCATGCAAGCTGGGACAGTCAGACCAAGCTTTGGACCTTGGAAGTCTTGGACAAAACCAATGGCCTTCCCCGCCGTTTCACCTGCAAATTTCTGTACATGTGCCAGGGCTATTACCGCCAATATCAGGGCTATATGCCTGAATGGCCGAATATGTCGGCCTATCAAGGCCGGCTGGTGCATTCTGAGGAATGGCCCGAAGGGCTCGACTATGCCGATAAGCGCGTGCTGGTCATTGGTTCAGGGGCCAGTGCCGCAACCATCATTCCAGCCATGGCCGCCAAGGCCGCCCATGTTGTGATGCTGCAGCGATCACCCACATATTTCCGCGTGGGCCGTAACGCGATTGAGATCGCGGAGGAATTGCGCGCGCTTGGCATTTCCGAAGATTGGATTCACGAAATCACACGCCGCAAAATCCTTTTTGAGCAGGCTAAATTCGCGAGACTGACCTTCACGCAGCCGGAACAGGTCAAGGAAGCGCTGCTGGATGGTATTCGCGGCATTGTCGGTCAGGATTACGATATAGCGACCCATTTCACCCCCAGATATCGCCCCTGGCGGCAACGCATGGCCTTTGTGCCCAATGGCGATCTGTTCCATGGCATCGCCAGCGGCAAGGCCAGCGTGGTGACGGATGAGATCGAGAGATTTTCGGAAAAAGGTGTTGTGACCAAATCCGGTCAGGAATTGGAAGCGGATATCATTGTCGCTGCCACTGGCTTCAACCTGAATGTTCTTGGTGATATCGCGTTCGAGATTGATGGCAAGCCGCTCGATTTTCATGAAACGGTGACCTATCGCGGCATGATGTTTACCGGCATTCCCAATATGGTTTGGGTCTTCGGCTATTTCCGCGCTTCATGGACTTTGCGCGCTGATTTGGTGGGCGATTTTGTCTGCAAATTGCTGAAGCATATGGATGCGCAAGGCAAGGATCAGGTGGAAGTGGCGCTGCGGGAAGAAGACCATAACATGCCCATCCTGCCGTGGATTGACCCGGAAAATTTCAATCCCGGCTATCTGATGCGCGGCATGCATCTGCTGCCGCAACGCGGTGACAAGCCTGAATGGATGCATAATCAGGATTATTGGGCCGAAAAAGATGAATTTCCGAAAATAGACCTGACGGACGCCGCATTTGTTTACAAGTAACGGACTGCCGCGGCATGGAAGGCCAATTCACCTTGGCGCCTGAGCGGTTTATGGTCTTGGCATGAACCCATCCCGCTTTGGCGATGGCCGCCGCCGCCGCATTGGCCTTTTGGGCGGGTCCTTCAACCCGGCCCATGCCGGGCATATCCATGTCGCGCGCCATGCCATGCGGGCGCTTGGGCTGGACCAGGTGTGGCTGATGGTCTCGCCCGGTAATCCACTGAAGCCCCATGCGGGCATGGCGCCATTGGCGGCGCGTTTGGCCAGTGCGCGGCTTTTGGCGGATGGGCGGCGCGTGATCGCGACCGATATCGAAAGGGTTTTGGGCACCCGCTTCACTGCGGATACGCTCACAAAACTGCGCCAACGCTTTCCCCGTGCGGCTTTCGTGTTTTTGATTGGCGCGGATAATCTGGTTCAGCTACCGCACTGGAAATCATGGCAACGCATGGCACGCTTGACCCCGCTTGCCGTCCTTCCCCGCCCGGGCTGGACGCGCCAGGCGCTGCGTGGTGCCGCAGCTTCCGTGCTGCGCCGCCAGCGCCGCAACCCCGGCGCGTTGCCTGCCAGGCCGAAGCGGGCTACGTGCCCTGCCAAGTGGTGTTTCGTTTCCGCCCGGGAACACGCTGCGTCCGCCACCGCAATAAGGGCGGCAGCGCTGCACCCGTGACCTATCGAGAGAGGAGGCGGCCATAGCCCGCAAACCCACCCCGGCTGAAGAAAGCCCGAAACGTCGCGCCGCCGCGCAGCCAAAGCCCGCCGCCGCTGCCAAAACCAAGGCGGCAGCTAAGCCCAAGGCCGAAGCCGCCTCCAAGGCCGCCACCGTTAAGGCGAAGGCAGCCACCAAGCCCAAGGTCGAAGCCGCCCCAAAGGCCGCCGCCGTCAAGGCCAAGGTGACCGCGAAGCCCAAGGCCGAAGCCCCCCCCAAGGCCTCCGCGAAGACCGGTACCGCGAAGCCTGCTGCAAAGCGTGCCGCCGCCAAAGCGCCCGAAGCCAAGCCCGCGCCCAAGCGCGCCACCAGCAAGACCGCCGCGCCCAAGCCTACGACGAAGGCGGCCAAAGCTGCCAAAGCTGCGCCGAAAGCAAAGGCGCCATCCAAGGCCAATAGCGAAGCCAAGCCCGCGACCCCGCGCATCAGCCGCACGCGCAGTAAGCGCCGCGAAAAACTTCCACCGGACCGGTTGGAAATACTTGTGGAAGCCGCGCGCAAAAGCCTGGAAGATGACAAGGCCGAAAACATTCTGGTTTTGGATGTCACGGGCCGCGCCGATTACACGGACCGGCTGATCATCGCGACCGGCCAGGTTGAACGCCAATTGCAAGCCATGGCGTCCCATTTGGACGAAGCCCTTGGCAAGGCTGGCCTGCACCTAAGGCGCGATGCCATCCAGGCCTCACCTGATTGGGTGCTGATTGATGCGGGCGATCTGGTGATCCATCTGTTCCGCCCCGATGCGCGAGAGCTTTATCGGCTGGAACGCATGTGGGGCCCGGAAAGCCCAAGCATGACGGAGAATTCAGACGCCGCGCGGGAGTAAGATTATCGCCATCGGGCGCATCAAGCCTGGGCCGGAAGCCGCGCTTTACGCCCATTACGCGGCGCGGCTGCGCCCTGCGCCGGAATTGGTGGAAATCCCCGAAGCGCGCGGCAGCGCGGCTGAAATTCGCCGCCGGGAAGGTGCCGCCATCCTGGCCGCCATCCCTGCTGGCGCTGCGCCCATCGCGCTCGATCTCGGGGGCGCGATGCCCGATACGGAAAGCTTGGCCGCGCTGCTGACCCGCTGGGATGAAGCCGGGCGCGCTGCCTGCTTCATGATTGGGGGGGCGGAAGGGCTTGATCCCGCTGTGCAGGCGCGGGCCGAATATCGGCTCTCGCTCGGCCCACTCACCTGGCCGCATTTTCTGGTGCGCGGGATGCTGGCGGAACAGCTTTACCGCGTGCAGGCGATCCGCACGGGGCATCCCTATCATCGCACTTGGCGGCCCTGATGCTCGCGCCGGCGCCTGAGGGCGGATCGGTCACGATCCGCGGCCCAAGAAGTGACTGAAAGCAAGAAGCGGATGGCGCTTGGCGCCGGTTTGGCCGGAAATAGCGCCATGAACCAAAGCCCCGAGAAGCTTGATGATGACCGCTTCGCCGCCGTGCTGGCGCGCGATGCCGCGCCGGATTGCGGCGCCTTCCTCTACGCCGTGACCAGCCAAGGGGTTTATTGCCGCCCTGGCTGCCCTTCTCCGCCGCCGCTGCGGCGCCATGTGCGGTTCTTCGCCGATTGGGGCCCGGCTGAGGCGGCGGGCTTTCGCCCCTGCAAGCGCTGCGACCCGCGCGGTGATCGCGCCCGGCTGCAAGCGGAAGCCGTGCGTGCTGCCTGCGCCATGATTGAGGCTTCGGAGGGGATACCATCACTCGCGAAGCTGGCCGCGCGCGCGGGCTATGCGCCGCATCACTTCCAGCGGATGTTTCGCGACATCACCGGCGTCACGCCGCGTTCCTATGCTGAGGGCGTACGCGGGCGGCGCTTGGCCGCGGCTTTAGCCGAGGGGGCGCGCGTGGCCGAAGCCGTGGCGGGGGCAGGCTTTGGCAGCGAAAGCCGGGTTTATGAAAACAGCACCAAGCATCTTGGCATGACCCCCGGCGCCGCCCGGCGCGGCGGCGCGGGTGAGGAGATCAGGATCACCGAAGCCGAAAGCCCCTTCGGCCCCTTGCTTATTGGCGCCACTTCTGAGGGCATTTGCTTTCTTGGCTTTGGTGAGCCGGCGGAAGCGCTGCGTGGTGACCTTGCGGCGCGTTTTCCCGCCGCGCGCCTGATGGCCGCGCCTGAGGCCTTGTCTGAGACACTGCGCCGGGTGATCGCCTTTATCGAGGAACCGCGCGCCGCGCTTGACCTGCCTTTGGATTTGCGCGGCACCATCTTCCAGCGCCGGGTGTGGGCGGCGCTTCGCCATATTCCGCCGGGTGAAACGCGCAGCTACAGCGCGCTTGCCGCCGAAATGGGTGCGCCGCGCGCAACCCGCGCCGTGGCCCGGGCTTGCGCGCAAAACCCCGTATCCCTTGCCGTGCCGTGCCATCGCGTTGTCGGCAAGGATGGGGATATCACCGGATATCGCTGGGGCGTGACGCGGAAGCGGGATTTACTGCTGCGGGAGAGCCGTTGAGGTTTTTCTGTCGCGCCTTTTTGCCGCATCCTTCAACACGCGGCGGGTGGATTGGGCGCGGTCGCGAAGCGCAGCAAACAGGCACCATAGCGGTCGTTGAAGGCCGTAGTGCCGCCCGCGCCATGGCCGGTGACAGAGTTTGGCCGATCAATCAACAGAAACGCGGCGAAGCGTTCCCGCTGGCGCTGCATTGCCGCGGCGCGCCTTTCGGGTTCCGCCATGAAAGGATCATCCCGAAAATCCGCCATGGCCAGGCGTATCCGGCGCGCCTCAACGGCTTCGGCGAAAAGCGCATCCAATTCGGCGATCTGGGCATGCAGGCGGTTATTTTCCTCACTCGGCCTGCCATGGGCGGCAGCGGCAATCGCGATAGCCACATCGGCAAGTCCAGGGCGGTTCAGCACCATCAGCGCGTTCCAGGCGCCGCGTGATTGCCCCGCCACAATCACCTGCCGATAGCCACGCTGGCGCAAGGCCATCAGATCATCGCGCAGCCAAGTCGCGGCGCGACGCGCGCTATCGGCATTGGGTTCCCGGTCAAAACGCCAAATGTCAAAGCCCGCATTGTTGAAATGCCGGGTCCAGCTATGCGGCTGGCGGCCACGCATATCGGTGAGCGCTTCCTTGCCATGGGCAAAGACCAGCACGCCGCGCGCTTCTGCTGGCCCCCACCAGATGAAGCGTTCATCCGGCAATGTTGCGTGGTGGGGGGATTTGATGGCCATGCCCTCAGGCGGGGGGATTGGCGCCCATTCCCGCCCGGGCTTTACAATCGTCAGGTCCCTAAGCGCGATGGTGCAGGCACCTGGCCCGGCACGCCTTTCGCAATTGGTCAGCGCGGTCTGTTCGACAAAGGCCGCATCACCACCGCCTGCCTGCCAGTTGAAAACGCCATTCGGGCCGAAGGCGAGTGCGCGCGGCGTGTTCAGATTGAGGAAGCGCCGAACACTCGCATGGCTGGTTTCCGGCAGGTCCAGAATGGCCGGCGCTTCCAGAATGGGCATGATCGGCGCTTGGGCATGGCTGACCGGGGCCACGCCAAGCCCAATCAGCACCGCTGCCACACCAACAAAGCCTCCAAAGCGCCGCATGGCTGTTCCTTGCTTACTGCGCCCGTTGTCCCGCAGCCCAACCGCCCGGGCAAGCCCCGCTTGCCCTGGCTGCGGGCGGGGGGCATACCGCCCCCCTTATCTTGCACTTCCCAAGGGAAAGATCATGCGCGTCAAAGATGTGAAGAAGGTTGTCCTCGCCTATTCCGGTGGGCTTGATACCAGCGTCATCCTAAAATGGCTGCAAACCACCTATAAATGCGAAGTCATCACCTTCACCGCCGATCTCGGCCAGGGTGAGGAATTGGGCCCGGCGCGCGACAAGGCGCTGCTGCTGGGCATCAAGCCGGAAAACATTTTCATGGATGATCTCAGGGAAGAATTCATCCGCGATTTCGTCTTCCCCATGTTCCGCGCCAATGCGCTGTATGAGGGGATGTATCTGCTGGGTACCTCCATCGCGCGCCCGCTGATCGCCAAGCGCCAGATTGAAATCGCCGAAGCCATGGGCGCCGATGCGGTGGCGCATGGCGCGACTGGCAAGGGCAATGACCAGGTGCGGTTTGAACTCAGCTATTACGCGCTGAAGCCGGATGTGAAGGTGATTGCCCCCTGGCGTGAATGGGACCTCACCAGCCGGACGCGGCTTATTCAATTCGCCGAAGAACACCAGATCCCGATTGCGAAGGATAAGCGCGGCGAAGCGCCCTTCAGCGTGGATGCCAATCTGCTGCACAGCAGCAGCGAAGGCAAAATCCTGGAAGAACCCTGGGATGCGCCGGATGAAATGGTCTGGCAGCGCACCATCAGCCCGATGGATGCGCCCGACCACGTGACCGAGATCACCATTGAATTCGAACGAGGCGATGCGGTTGGCATTAATGGTGAACGTCTGTCGCCTGCCACCTTGCTCACGCGCTTGAATGCGCTTGGCAAGGAAAACGGCATTGGCCGGTTGGATCTGGTGGAAAACCGCTTTGTCGGCATGAAATCCCGCGGCTGCTATGAAACACCGGGCGGCACCATTCTTTATGTGGCGCATCGCGCCATGGAAAGCATCACGCTGGACCGTGAAGCGGCGCATCTGAAAGATAGCCTGATGCCGCGCTATGCTGAAATCATCTATAACGGCTTCTGGTTCGCGCCCGAACGGCGCATGCTGCAAGCGCTGATTGATGAAAGCCAGCACAGCGTCTCAGGCACCGTGCGGCTCAAGCTCTATAAGGGCAATACAATCGTCACCGGGCGGCAATCACCCAATAGCCTTTATTCCATGAAGCATGTGACGTTTGAAGATGACCAGGGCGCCTATGATCAGTTTGATGCGCAGGGCTTCATCAAATTGAATGCGCTGCGCTTGCGTCTTGGTGCCATGGCGGGGCGCAAGGGCGGGCAGTTGTAAAGCCTTTCCAAGCGAAGCTGACCTGCACAAAAAAAGCCCAGGAGGCAGAACCTCCTGGGCTTTCTATTTGGGCGGCAGCGCCGCCCAAATAAGCTCAGCTATGCGCCAGCATCGCCAGCAGCAGCAGCGCCACGATATTGGTGATCTTGATCATCGGGTTCACCGCCGGGCCCGCCGTATCCTTGTACGGGTCGCCAACAGTATCGCCGGTCACGGCCGCCTTATGGGCCTCAGAGCCCTTGCCGCCATGATGACCATCTTCAATGTACTTCTTCGCATTATCCCAGGCGCCACCACCGGTGGTCATGGAAACCGCAACGAAGAAGCCGGTTACGATCACACCCAGCAGCATCGCGCCCAGCGCTTCAAAGCCAGCGGCCTTGCCGGCAATGGCGCTGATGCCGAAATATACCACCAGCGGGGACAGGACGGGCAGCATCGAAGGGATGATCATTTCCTTGATCGCCGACTTGGTCAGCATATCCACCGCGCGGCCGTAATCCGGCTTTTCGGTGCCCTGCATGATGCCCGGCTTTTCCTTGAACTGGCGCCGCACTTCTTCCACCACGCTCATCGCCGCGCGGCCCACCGCTGTCATCGCCATGCCGCCAAACAGATAAGGCAGCAAACCGCCGAACAGCAGGCCAACCACAACATATGGGCTGGAGAGAGAGAAGGTCAGCGTACCAACACCCTGGAAATACGGGTACTGCGCCGCATTCTGCACGAAGTAATTCAGATCCTGCGTGTAAGCGGCAAACAGCACCAGCGCGCCAAGACCGGCTGAACCAATGGCGTAGCCTTTGGTGACCGCCTTGGTCGTATTGCCAACGGCATCCAGCGCATCGGTGGTCTGGCGGATTTCCTTGGGCAGGCCAGCCATCTCGGCAATGCCACCCGCGTTATCCGTCACCGGACCGAAAGCGTCCAAGGCCACCACAAACCCGGCCAAGGCCAGCATGGTCGTGACCGCAATGGCAATGCCGTAAAGCCCGGCGAAGCCATAAGTGATCAGCACGCCCGCGATGATGATCAGCGCCGGCACCGCCGTGCTTTCCATCGAAACCGCAAGCCCGCGGATCACGTTGGTGCCGTGGCCAGTCACGGAGCTTTCCGCAATGGCTTGCACAGGGCGGTAGCCCGTGCCGGTATAGTATTCCGTGATCCAGACAATCAGCCCGGTCACCGCAAGCCCGACCACGCCGCAGAAGAACAGGTCAATAGGCCCAAAGCT
>CAMCZJ010000047.1 GCA_945886995.1 Asaia bogorensis | reverse complement strand
TGGGGCGCCACGAAACAGGTTGCAATGGTCTCAAATCCTTGCCTAACCTATCCCAAGCGTTAACCGGGCCCCGGTCCGGGAGGCAGCAAACAATGAATAAACAAGGAGGAACCGAATTATGACGGAAATCAAAAGGCGTACCCTGTTGCGCTCCGGCGCTGGGGTAGCGGCGGCGGGCATTCTTTCCGCCCCCATGGTCCATGCCCAAGGCACCGGCGGCACGCTCCGCTGCGGCTTCTGGGACCATTGGGTGCCCAATGGCAATGTGATTATGCGCCAGCTTTGCGCCGAATGGGGCCAGGCCAATCGCGTTGATGTGCAGATGGATACGGTCACGTCCAACGGCAACCAGATCCTGCTGACGATCAACGCCCAGGCGCAATCGCGCACCGGCTATGATCTGATGTCCTTCCCCGCCTGGGAGCCAAGCAACCACCAGCGCATGCTTGAACCGGTGGATGATGTGATGCGCAACCTGACCCAGAAATACGGCGCCGTGACCCCGGCGGCTGAATATTTGGGCAAGCCTGCAGGCACTTGGGTAGCGATCCCGGCCGTGGCCGGCACGCAGTTGAAGCCCGCTTGCGTGCGTTTTGACCTTTTGCAGCAGCATGCCGGCATTGATATCCGCGCCATGTGGCCGGCACGGAACGCGGCTGGCCCGACCGCAGATCAATGGAATTGGGAAACCTTCGCCCGCGCCGCGGAAGCTTGCCACAAGGCCGGCTTCTCCTTCGGCCTGCCCATGGGCAGCTTTACCGATGCGGTGGATTGGGTGGGCGCGCTTTTCGAATCCTATGGCGCCTTTATGATGGATGCGCGGGGCACGATCACGGTACGCAACAACGCCAAGCTGCGCGCTGCGGTGGAAATGTGCGCACGCATCAGCCGCTTCCTGCCCAATGATGTCTGGGCCTGGGATGATGGCGGCAATAACCGCGCGCTGATTTCCGGCCGTTCAGCGCTTGTCTTCAACCCGCCTTCAGCCTGGGCGGTGGCGAAGCGTGATGCGCCGCAAGTGGCGGAAAACTGCTGGACAGTGCCGATGCCTTCCGGGCCGGAGGGCCGCTTTGCAGCCTATCTGCCTTATTTCTGGGGCATCTGGAATTTCAGCCGTAGCAAGGGCGCGGCCAAGGCTTTCCTGGAATGGCTGTCTGATCGCGCCCAGGCGGAACGCCAGACCAACGGATCCGCTGGGTATGACATTCCGCCCTTCACCAGCATGTCTGACTTCAAGGTTTGGGAAACTGAAGGCCCGCCGGTGGGTTCGGTCTATAACTACCCGGTGCGCGCGCATCACAATGCGAAGACCTCCATCGCCATGGCCCCGGCGCCGGCCGCGATGGCGGTGCAGATGTACAATCAGGGTCTGAACACCAAGCTCGTCGCCCGCATTGTGCAGGGTGGTGAATCCGTGGATCAGGCGCTCACCTGGGTGGAGCGCGAGCTCAACACCATCCGCCGCGGCGGCTGACCGCGCATGACGGGCGGCCCCGCGCCGCCCGTCTTTCATTTCAGGAAAGGTTCAGACCATGGCCGCTGACGCCAGCACGGCGCCAATTATGCCTTCTGCGCCCAATTCAGGGCGCGCTTCCAGCCTGCAACGCTTGGCGCGGCGGCGTTCGACCATTGCCGTTCTGATGACCGCTCCCTTGCTGGTGGTACTGATCGGCCTGGTTGCCTATCCGGCGGGCTACGGGATTTACCTTTCCACACTCAATCGCCGCATGACCGGCTTTATGGAAGCCGAATGGCTGCCACACGGCCTCGGCAATTTCGAGATTTTGTTCGAAAGCGAAACATTCTGGGCGGTTGCCTGGCAATCCTGCATTTTTGCGATCACCGCAGTGATCCTGAAGGCGCTGGTCGGGTTTTGGCTGGCGCATATGCTGCACCACATCCCCGCCAAGGGGCAGCGCAAATGGCGCGGCATGTTGCTGGTGCCTTGGGTGATTCCGCCCGCACTTTCCACGCTTGGCTGGTGGTGGATGTTTGACCCTGCCTATTCTTCCATCAATTGGCTGTTTCAGGTTGTTGGTATTCCGGCAGTACCCTGGCTTGGTGAGAAATGGTGGGCGCGGCTTTCCATCATCATTGTCAATGTCTGGTATGGCGCGCCCTTCTTCATGATCATGTATCTGGCGGCACTCAAATCCGTGCCGGAACAGCTTTATGAGGCCGCGGCGATTGATGGCGCCACAAGCTGGCAGCGCCTGCGCTATGTGACGCTGCCGATGATGGCAAATATCATTTCCATCACCGTGCTATTCAGCCTGATCGTCACCTTCGCCAATTACGATATTGTGCGCGTGCTGACCAATGGCGGGCCGCGGGATCTGACGCATGTATTTGCGTCCTACGCATTCCAGGTCGGGATTCTTTCCGGCAATATACCGCGCGGTGCCGCGGTAAGCCTGTTCATGTTCCCGATCCTTGCCATTTGCGCCTTCTTCGTGCTGCGTGGCGTCACCCGTCGCAATAAGGAGCAGATGTAATGTCCGCGACCGTGGCAACCAACCGCGATATGCCGAGCCTTTACGGCACGGCGGGATCGCTCCGTTCAGAACGGCGCTGGGCGCTGATCTGGGCCTATATTTCGCTGATCTTTTCGGCGATTATTCTGCTGACGCCGCCGGTCTATATGCTGATCACCAGCCTTAAGACCAGCGCCGAAATTGCTGATCAAAAGGGCAATCCTTGGATTGTCCGCAATCCCACGCTGGACAATTACTGGGAGCTGATCACCAATTCACTGTTTCAGGGCTTCTTCATCAATAGCGTGGTCGTGACCGTCGTGGTTGTGGCGCTGACGATGGTGATTTCCATCCTGGCGGCCTTCGCGCTGGCGCGGATGCGCTTCTGGGGCAGCCAGGTTTTGGCCACGGGCGTATTCCTTACCTATCTGGTGCCGGATACGCTGCTGTTCATTCCGCTCTATCAGATTGTGGGCGGGCTTGGCTTACTCAATTCCATCTGGGGATTGGTGCTGGTCTATCCGACACTCACGGTGCCTTTCTGTACCTGGATCATGATCGGCTATTTCGCCTCCATCCCCAAGGAACTGGATGAAGCAGCGCTGATTGATGGTGCCACCTGGCCGCAAATGCTGGTGAAGATTTTTATTCCCGTGGCGCTGCCTGGCATTATCGCGGCGACGATCTTCGCCTTCACAGTTTCCTGGGCGGCTTTTGTCTATCCAACAGCCTTCATCACCACGCCGGATCAGATGCCGCTTACCATCGGCGTTGTGTCGCAGCTGGTGCGCGGGGATGTCTTCGTCTGGGGGCAGATCACGGCAGGCGCCTTGCTGGCCGCGCTGCCACCGGTGATCGTTTATGCCTTTCTCATGGATTATTACATCGCTGGCCTGACCGCCGGCGCGACCAAGGGTTGATCGAAAATGGCTCAGGTTTCGCTTCGCAAAATCGTCAAAGCCTATGAAGGCGGCGTCCAAGCCGTAAAAGGCATTGATCTTGAAATCAACGATCATGAATTCGTCGTGCTTGTCGGGCCTTCGGGCTGCGGCAAATCCACCACGCTCCGTATGATTGCGGGGCTGGAGGAAATCACCTCGGGCGATATCGCCATTGGCGGCACGGTGGTGAATGACATTCCGCCGCGCGACCGTGACATCGCCATGGTGTTCCAGAATTACGCGCTTTATCCGCATATGAGCGTTTACGACAACATGGCCTTCGGCCTGATGCTGCGGAAATTCCCCAAGGCGGAAATTGATCGGCGTGTAATCGAAGCCGCGCGCATTCTGGACATTACGCCGCTTTTGGAACGCAAGCCCAAGGCACTTTCGGGCGGGCAGCGCCAGCGCGTGGCGATGGGCCGCGCCATTGTGCGCGACCCGAAAGTGTTCCTGTTCGATGAGCCACTTTCCAACCTGGACGCCAAGCTGCGCGTCCAGATGCGCACCGAAATCAAGAAGGTGCATCAGACGGTGAATACCACCACGGTCTATGTGACGCATGACCAGGTGGAAGCCATGACCCTGGCGGACCGCGTGGTGGTGATGAATCACGGCATCATCGAACAGGTCGGCCCGCCGCAGGAATTGTATCACCATCCGGCGACGAAATTCGTGGCAGGCTTCATTGGCAGCCCTTCGATGAATTTCATTCCCGCCAGGCTGGAACAGGCGTCTGGCGCGCTCCGTCTGCATTTGCCACAGGGCATTGTGTTGGATGTGCCGGCAGCACGCACGGCGCGCTATCAGCCCCATGCCGGCAAGGATGTGCTGTTTGGCATCCGCCCCGAACACCTGACGGATGACAAGCTTACGGATAAATCCAACACCGCGCCTGTCACGCTGAAGCCCGAAGTGATTGAGCCCATGGGCATGGAAACGCTGGTGCATTTCAAGCTGAATGGCACGGAAGTTTCCGCGCGGCTTGATCCAGCGACCCCGGCTGCCGTTGGCGCGCCGCTGTCCTTGATTGCGCATATGGATCAGATGCATCTGATTGATCCCACCTCTGATAAGGTTCTGTGATGAAACGTCTTGAAGGAAAAACCGCCTGGGTCACCGGGGCGGGCAGCGGCATTGGCCGTGCGATTGCCATTTCATTCGCCGCAGAAGGGGCGAAGGTTGCTCTGACGGGCCGGCGCGTTGAACCGCTGGAAGAAACCGCGAAGATGATCGGCGGCGGCGCGGTGATTGTGCCGGCTGATTTGACCGATGAAAAGCAAGTCGCCGCCGCACTCGCCAAGGTGGAAGCCACCATCGGTGGGCCGGATATTCTGGTGAATAATGCGGGCGTCAATTTGCCCAAGCGCTATCTGCATCAATTGACGCCGGATGCCATTCGCAGCCTGGTGGATGGCAATCTGACCGCACCCTTTTTCACCTCGGTCGCGGTGCTGCCGGGCATGAGGAAGCGCGGCGGCGGGCATATCATCCAAATCGCCTCCATGGCGGGGAAGAATATCTCCTTCCTGTCAGGGCCTGGTTATACGGCGGCGAAGCATGGGTTTGTGGCGCTATCGCAAAGCATCAATCAGGAAAACGGCATTCATAACATCCGTTCCTGCTGCATCTGCCCGGGCGAGGTGGCGACCGATATTCTGAAGAACCGGCCCGAGCCCGTGCCACAGGAAGATATTGAACGCCTATTGCAGCCAGAAGATTTGGCGGCGATGGCGCTGTTTGTCGCGACCATGCCGGCGCGCGCCAATATCACCGAAATGCTGGTGACGCCGACCTATATGCGCCTGCTCGCGCCGCAGGCGAAAAAGATCGCCGCCATGTAATCGCGCCGCGCCGGCCTTTGCTTTCGGCGCGCTTTCCTTCTTTCGCGGAGTACCCCTCATGGGCAGCACACCTTACGTGATGGTCAAGGCCGATGCGCTTGATGCGCTGGTCGCCAATGTGTTTCAGGCCGCCGGCTGTGATGGCGCAGAATCCAAGCGCATCAGTAGCCATTTGGTGGATGCGAATCTTGCCGGGCATGACAGCCATGGCGTGGTGCGCGTGCCGCGCTACGTGGAATGGCTGGAAGCGGGCTATGTGCTGAAAGGCCAGACCGCCGATGTCGTGACCGATGGCGGTTCCTTCGCCGTGATTGATGGAAAATGGGGTTTTGGCCAAACCGTGGCGCCTCAGGCCGTGGATTTTGGCATTAAGCGCGCGGTCGAAAATGGCGTTTGCATCACCGCACTTCGCAATGCTGGGCATATCGGCCGCGTTGGTGCCTATGCCGAACAGGCGATGGAACAGGGGCTGATTTCGATCCATTTCGTCAATGTCGCGGGTTCGATCCTTGTCGCACCTTTTGGCGGCGTTGAACGGCGCTTTTCGACCAATCCGGTTTCCATCGGCGTGCCCTTGCCGGGCCGCCCCATCCTGCTTGATTTCGCCACATCGCTGGTGGCCGAAGGCAAGGTGCTGGTCGCGTCATCCGGCGGCAAGGCGTTGCCGGAAGGCGCTTTGATTGAAGCAGATGGCCGGCTTTCGACCGATCCGCACACGCTTTATGGGCCTTATGAAGCCGTTGGACCGCGCGATGTATCCAAGGGCACCGGCGCCATTCGCGCCTTTGGCGAACATAAGGGCTCGGGCTTGGCCTTCATGTGCGAAATGCTGGCTGGCTGCCTGACTGCGGGCGGCACCAGCGGCCCGGTTTCTGAGCGCTCGCGCATCGCCAATGGCATGCTTTCCATTTTCATCTCACCCAAGCATTTCGGCACCCAGGCGGAATTTGAACGCATGGGCCTGATTTATGCTGATTGGGTTTCGGAAACGCGCCCGGCTGATCCCACCGCACCGGTATTGCTGCCGGGTGAGCCGGAAGCGACGCGCCGTGCGGAACGCCTTTCTGATGGCGTGCCGCTGCCGCAAGATACCTGGGCGAATATCATCGGCACCGCAAAGCGGCTTGGGGTGAATAGCGCGATCTGAAGCGGGGCTTCGCTATGCGGGCCGCAGCAAGGCGGCCAGCATCGCGGCATCCGGCGCCTCATGCAGCGCGTCCAAGGCGCTCATCAGCGCCGCGGCCCTGTCTTCCGGCAGAATACCCGCGAGACACGCGCTGACCTTGGCGATTTGCGCCGCACGCGGCAGCGGGTTTTCCGGGCTGCCCAAGGCCGCTTCAACGCGCTGATCCAGCCTTCTCCCGTCCTGCAATTCAATCTCAACGCGCTGCGGCACCACGGCGTTTTCGTCCGCGTTGCCATCGCCATGCAATTCCACCCGCGCGGCCAGCGCATGCGTGGCGAGGTCGCGCAGCAAAGCCTCGCTGAAATCGCCAAGCCCGACGCTGCCGGAAAGCAGCGTACGCGCGACCACATAGGGCAGGCACAGTCGCGCGTAATTGCCAGTAAGGTCCGGCTTGATAGGCCGCCCGACCAGACGCATCGCGAGTGGCGGCAAATAAAGCCGCACCGCCGCCACATCGCTGCCACGTAGCCCATGCGCCGCCATCAGGCGTTGCGCGCCATCAATCGCGGGATGGGTCAGCCGCCCGGATGGGAAAGGTTTGTGCGCCAGCCGCGTCACCTGCCAAACATGGCCCAGCGCTGCCAAGCCAGGCGCCAGATCATGCTCGGGTTCGGTCAATTTCAAAAAGCCAAAGGGCCCGGTCAGCCATTGCGCCGGCCCCGCTGCACCCGCCGCCGCCAAATCCGCCGCGCGCAGCCCCGCCATGGCGGCGAAGCCCATTTGCACCGGCAGCGCCATGGACCCCTCGCTATGCGCTTGCATGGTCCCCGGGATTTGCCCGAGCAAAAGTCCCGCGCCCGCCGATGCCGTCGTCAGGTCAAACCCGCGCAGCCGCGCAACCGCGCCATAAGCGCCGAACATGCCCGCCGTTGCGGGTCGGAAAAACCGCATCGGCCCGCGCGCCGCCGCGCCAATGGTGCAGGCCAGATCAAGCCCAAGGATCACCGCCGCCATGAAGCGTGCCCCGGATACGGGGCGGCCTTGGCCGCTTTGCCGCTCAGCTTCGGCCAAGGCAGCGGAGACGGTCGGCGTCATGGCATGCACCACGGCGGCTTCATGGATGGCGTCGAATTCCAGCGCGTGCGCCTGAAACGCGTTCATGAAGGCGGCCTGAGACGCCGGCAACAGCACGCCATCGCCCCAAAGGCTCGCTTCCTCCCCCGCGCCCCAGCCGCGCGCTGCCGCCAGCAAACCCGGGCGCGCCGCATGCGCCATGCCCGCCACACCAACCGCGAGCCCATCCAGCAGAAACACCCGCGCGGCATCGTGCGCCGCTTCCGGGATGGCGGCATCAGGCGTTTCCAAAAGGTGGCGAAGCAGGAGGGTTTCAGCGGTGTCTCTCATGGCGCTCATGCTGCCTGCGCTGTCCATCCCGTCAAGCACCATGGCGCGCGCGGCGGCTTCGTGCTGCGATATCCTGCAACGGAGGAATCACTATGGCCAAGATCAAAGGCATTGTCGTTTGCCCACAGCCCCGCGCGGCGGATGTGGGGGCGGAGATTCTGCGCCGCGGAGGCAATGCCTTCGACGCGGCGGTTGCCACCGCCTTTTGCCAAATGGTGCAAGACCCCTTCATGTGCGGCATTGGCGGCATGGGCACGCTGCAATTCCGCGACGCGAAAACCGGCCGTCAGGGCATGATTGATTTCCATGCCCGCGCTGGCACCAAGGTGCGCGCCGATATGTGGGAAGCCGATAGCAAGGGCAAATCCGAAATCTCTGGCTACGCGCTGTTTGAAGATCAGCGCGCGGAGCTTGGCTATACCGCCATCATGACCCCCGGCACGGTGGCGGGCTTCGCGCATTTTCACGCGCAGTTTTGCAGCATGGATTGGGCCGATCTGTTGGCGCCGGCCATTGCCATGGCGCGGGATGGTGTGCTGGTGACGCCCTTCTTTCGCGATTTCCTGGAACGCAAACCGCAGCCCGGATTACCAACTGGCATGCAGCGCGTCAGCAAAACACCAGCCTGCGCCGCGCTTTACTTGAACCAGGCCGGGCAATTGCACGAGGTGGGCGAAAAGCTGGTGCATGCGGAAATGGCCCGCACGCTGGAACGCATTGCCGCCAAGGGCGCGCAGGATTTCTACAACGGAGAGATTGCCGGGCAGATCATCAACGACTTCTCCCAAAACGGCGCCTTCATCACCGCCGATGATTTGCGCAATTATCGCGTGCGGGAAAGCGCGCCCGTAATCGGTACCTATCGCGGCTACAAGATATCCTCCAACCCACCGCCAGGATCGGGCGCGGTACTGATCGCCATGCTGAATATTTTGGAGCAATTCGAACTCGGCGCGCTGCCTGCAGGCAGTGCGGGACATTACGATCTGGTCGCGCGCGCCATGGCGGCAGCGCATCACGACAGGGACGAAGCGCTGGGTGACCCGGATTTTGTCAGCGTGCCAACCGAATCTCTGATGTCCAAGACCCGCGCCGCCGAATGGGCCCAGCGCATCCGGGATGGCTGGCTACCAGGTGGGCGCATTGGTGAACCACCATCCTGCACCACGCATCTTTCCGTTTGGGATGCAGCAGGGAATTGCGTTTCCGTCACGCATACGCTTGGCACCGGCGCGGGCGTGGTGACGCCGGGGCTCGGCTTCAATTGGAACAACGCCATGAAGCTGTTTGATATGCGCCCAGGTCGCGCCAATAGCATGGCACCCGGCAAGGCGCGCACCACCGGCATGGTGCCGACCATTGTGTACAAGAATGATGAGCCCTGGCTGATTGTTGGCGCGCCGGGGGGCAGCGTGATCATCTCCGCCGTGCTGACCACCATCATCAATGCGATTGATTTCGGCATGTCGGCGGTAGAAGCGGTTTCCTTCCCACGCATTCACTGCGAAGGCGGGCCGGTTTTCTGCGAAGCGCGGGTGCAGGGTGATGTGGTGGCGGCCTTGCAGGGGCTGGGGCATGAGGTGCGCCATTCCCCCATTTCCTATGACCCGACCATGAGCCGCGCGCATGCCATTCTGCTGCGTGATGGCAAACCGGCTGGTGGCGCCGATCCGCGCGGTGGTGGTGGTGTGGCCATCGCCTGGTAGGCGCCTTGCCCGAACCCGCACTGCCCTTATAGAACCAGTCAAAACTACAGACGAAAGAAACGGAAATGACCACGCAACGCAAAACCGCTTTGATCACCGGCGCTGGCCGCAATATTGGCCGCGCCATTGCGCTTGATCTGGCGCGCATGGGCTTCAATGTCGTCATCAATGGCTCGCGCAATCGCGATGCCTGCGAAAACGTCGCCGCCGAAGCCCGCGCGCTGGGCGTGGAGGCTTTGGTCGCCATGGCCGATGTTGGCGTCGCCGAAGAATGCGCCCGCATCGCGGGTGACGCCACTGCCAGTTTTGGCGCAGTGGACGTGCTGGTGAACAACGCAGCCCTTCGCCCTGATGGCCGGTTCCTGGAGATGAGTGATGCGGATTGGCGCCGCGTGATTTCGGTTGATCTTGATTCCAGCGTGTGGCTGGCGCGCGCCTGCCTGCCGGGGATGCTGGATCGCGGCTGGGGGCGGATTGTGAACCTGCTCGGCATGAATGCCATTCATGGCTATAATGGCCGCGCGGCGGTTTCGGTTTCCAAGCACGGGCTTTGGGGGCTGACCAAGGCTTTGGCGAAGGAATTCGGCGCCAAGGGCATCACCACCAATGCTGTCTCACCTGGCCCCATCGCGGGGGAACGTGATGATGAAGCCGCGCATCACCACATCGCCAGCATGGTAGCGCGCGTGCCGGTCGGCAGGCTTGGTCAACCGCATGAAATCGCGGCGGTTGTCTCCATGCTGGTTTCCGATGGCGGCGCCTTCGTCAATGGCCAGATGATCCAGGTGAATGGCGGCGCGGAGACGTGATTATGGTGGCGTAAGGCCCGGCGGCGGCAGCGCCGTGCCGCGCGGGCCGAAGGCGCTTTTGTTGTCGCTTTTCTCGCAAGCGGTCAGCGCCAGGGCCAGGAAGATCACAAAGCGCAGGGCCATGCCGCGTTCTCCTTCGTTGCGAATGCGGGGTTAGCATGAAAACCCTGTCTGCGCTAAAGCCCCGCTGACCCCAGCCTTGGACGGAAAGCGCGCCATGACCCCGACCGAAACCAGCATCCAACCCATGATCGGCCTGATCGGCGGTTCTGGGCTTTATGATATGGAAGGGCTGGAAGATCGCCGCTGGGTGAAGCTTCGCACCCCCTGGGGCGATCCTTCGGATGAAATCCTGACCGGGCGGCTGCATGGCGTCGCCTGCGCCTTTCTGCCCCGCCATGGGCGCGGCCATCCAACGCCACCCTCGGCGCTGAATTACCGCGCCAATATTGATGCGCTGAAGCGCATAGGCTGCACGGAAATCATCTCGCTTTCCGCTGTTGGGTCGCTCAGGGAAGATTTGCCGCCCGGCCATTTCGTCATTGTGGATCAATTCATTGACCGGAGTTTTGCGCGCGAGAAATCCTTCTTCGGCACGGGATGTGTCGCGCATGTCTCGGTCGCGCATCCGGTCTGCCCGCGCTTGGGTGATGCGCTGGAAACCGCCGCCCGCAAGCTGGCACTGCCGGTCACGCGCGGCGGCACTTATCTTGTCATGGAAGGCCCGCAATTCAGCACCAAGGCAGAAAGTGAGCTTTACCGCGCCTGGGGCTGCAGCGTGATTGGCATGACCAATATGCCCGAAGCAAAACTCGCCCGAGAAGCTGAGCTTTGCTACGCCACAGTGGCGATGGTGACAGATTTTGACTGCTGGCACCCCGACCATGATGCGGTGACGGTGGATCAGGTGGTGAAGGTGCTGTTTTCCAACGCAGATAAGGCGCGCGCTTTGGTGCAGCATGTGGTGCCCGCCCTGGGCGCCAAGCGCGGCCCTTGCCCCGCCGGCTGCGACCGCGCACTTGATCATGCGCTGATCACCGCGCCCGAAAAGCGCGACCCTGATCTGCTCGCGAAGCTGGATGTCGTGGCGAAGCGCGTTTTGGGGTGATCAGCCCGGCACGCGAATACACGCCCGTAAGCCACCCAGCGGGCTGTCTTCCAGGAAAACATCACCGCCATGCGCGCGGGCAATATCGCGCGCAATGGCAAGGCCAAGCCCGGTACCGCCACCGGCAAGGCTGGTGAACGGCTTGAAGGCATCTTCGCGCGCCGCTTCCGGAATGCCTGGCCCGTCATCATCAATCGTGATTTCGGCCCAAATGCCATGCTGGCCACGCGGCTGTTCGGTCAAAGTCACCGCCACACGCTTGGCGTGTTTGCGTGCATTGTCCAATAGATTGCCAAAACACCGCCGCATCGCACCCGCGCGCAATTCCATTGGCAGCGCATCAGGGCCTTCAAAGGGAATGGCGATGCCGCCGCGCGAATGCCGCGCCACAACATCACGCAGCAAGGCAGCCAGATCGGTTTCCTCAGACTGCTCCACACCCTCACCACGGGCGAAGGCGAGATAATCGCCAATCAGGCGATCCATTTCCTCCACATCCTCAGTCATGGCGGTGGCGTCATCGCGCGCCGTCTCCGGCAACATGGCGAGCCCAAGCCTGAGCCGCGTGAGTGGGGTGCGAAGATCATGGCTGATGCCGGCCAGCATTTCTGTCCGGCTATCCACAAATCGGCGGATGCGTTCTTCCATGCGATTGAAGGCGGTAGCAGTCTGCCGTACCTCCGCAGCGCCTTCCGGCTTCATCGGACCCGCTATGCGCCCCATGCCGAAGGCCTCAGCCGCGGCGGAGATTTTGCGCAGTGCGCGAACCTGATTGCGCATGAAAATCGCCGCCACCATGAACAGCAGAAGCGAAGACCCAACAAGCCAGAGGACGAAAAGATAGATCGTCCCGCTGAACAGGCGCTTGCGCGCAACCTCCACATGCAAAACGCCATCAGGCAATTGCACACGAATGATCACGCTGCGTGGATCGCTTTGCCAATCAGCATCAAAGGGCAGGCGCACGCGTTCCTGCATGGCGGCGGCCAAATCCTCTTCCAACGGCAGAAGCGGCATGGAGGCAGGGCGCGCGCCTATACTGGCAAGCCGCGCCCCCGCTTCGTAAGCGAGCGATAAATCAAGCCGCCAGGCTGCTTCTCGGAAAATCCAACTGCGATCTTCCTCCTGCGTTTCGCGCTCCAGCAGGCCGACCACCATCGCGATATCACCCGCAACACCTGCGGCCAAGCGGCGGGAAATCACATCCAGATGGCTGCCATAGAAAAGCTGCAAGGCAATCGCTTGCAGGATCAGGAGTGGCACCAGAATAATCAGCAGCGAACGCCCCAAAAGCCCGCGCGGCACCAGCCGGCGCAAGCCCCTGTCCCGCGGTGTCACGGCCCCGGCCTCAAGACATAGCCGCGATGGCGAATGGTCTGGATAAAGCGCGGCTCACGCGGGTCAGGTTCCACCTTGCGGCGCAGCCTGGTCACCTGCACATCAATCGCGCGTTCGCCGGCATCCGGTGTGCCAAGCGCTTCGCCAATATCCTCGCGGCTCAGAATTTCCCCGGCACGGCGCGCCAGGGCTTGCAGCAAGGAAGCCTCCCCACCCGTCAGGCGAATAATGCCATCCGGCCCGCGCAATTCCGCGCGTTCCAAATCAAACCAGCGATTGCCAATTTGCAGCGGTGCCAGATTTTGCGGCACGGCGGGCGCGGGCGCGGCACGGCGCAAAATGGTACGGATGCGGAGCGCCAATTCACGCGGATCAAAAGGCTTCGCCAGATAATCATCAACACCCTGTTCAAGCCCCGCGATGCGATCATCCGGCGCCCCGCGCGCGGTCAGCATCAGGATCGGCACTTCCTGCCCTTCGGCACGCAGCGCGGCTGTAAGTTCCAGCCCCGTCTCTCCCGGCATCATCACATCCAGCACCAGAAGATCGAAAGCCATATCGGCCAAGGCCGCGCGCGCGCTGGCGGCATTCTCCGCACTGCTGACGCGAAAACCCTGTTCGGTCAGAAAACGCTGCAACAAGGCGCGCAGCCGCGCATCATCATCCACCACCAGAATATGCGCGGGGTCTTCCTGGCCACTCATCGCCGGCTGCCTTCAGCCTCTGGCCCTTCCAGCCGCGCCAGGCTCGCTTGCGCATCCCCGCCCATCAGCCCGCGCATGACGCGGCGAAAACCTTCCACCGCGGCGGGGCCCGCTTCGCGATAGGCGCGCATCACAGTCTCTCGTTGGCGTTCAAACAAGCGGCGTTCCAGCGCCATGCCCTTTTCGGTCAGCGTCAGGCGCCTTTGCCGCCGGTCGCTCTCCCCCGGGGCCTGCACCACATAGCCATCGCTCATCAGCGGTTGCAGCACGCGCCCCAGGCTTTGCTTGGTAATGCCAAGAATACCAAGCAATTCACCCACCGTGATCCCCGGGCGGCGGCCCACGAAATGCAGAACGCGATGATGCGCGCGGCCCATATCCAGCGTGGCGAGGATCTCATCAGCCCCGGCGGTGAAGTCGCGATAGCCGAAGAACAGCAAATCCTGGGCAAGGCGGAGTTCTTCTTCGCGCAGGAACAGCAGATTGCGCCCTGCTGGCAGGGCACGGGCCTCTGCCATCTCCGCAATATGTGTGCTGCCCATTGTCGGCATTGCCCGCATCCCCGTTTGGACAGGATTATTGACGCATTCGCGGCGCCTGTCCAACCAGAAGCGCAGAAGGGCGCAGCGCTTGGCAAGGGGCCGCCCGCATCTCTATATGCCCCCCATCATTCGCGCCGGAGAGAACCCCATGATCACCCGCCGCCCCTTGCTGGCCGCCGCCCTGCTTGCCACCCCTTCCATCGCCCGTGCCCAGGGTGAATGGCCGCTGCGCCCGGTACGCATCATTGTGCCCTGGCCCCCCGGCGGGTCCACCGATGTGCTGGTGCGCATCTATGCCGAATTGATGCAGCCGATCCTGGGGCAGAATTTCATCATCGAAAACCGCGCCGGCGCGGGTGGCAATATCGGCATTGATGCCACGGCCAAGGCCACCCCGGATGGCTATACCATGGGCATTGCCTCCGTCGGGCATCTGGTGATCAATAACTTCCTCTATTCCCGGCTGCCCTATGATCCGGCGCGGGATTTGGTGCCGGTCGGCATCGCCTGGGATTTGCCCAATGTTGTCGTGGTTTCCGCGCAGCATAACCCTTCCCGCAGCTTGGCCGATTTCACTGCCTGGGTGCGCGCCAAACGGGGTGGCTTCACCTATGGCTCGCCCGGCGTTGGCACCACCGGCCATTTGACCGGCGCGCTTTTCGCTGGCCGCGTTCAGGTCGAAGGCACCCATGTGCCTTTCCGCGGCGCGGCGCAGATCATCCCCGCCATGCTTTCGGGTGATCTTGATTCCGCTCTTGATAACCTTGCTTCCTATGTGCCGGTCATTCAGGAAGGGCGGATGCGGGCGCTTGCGGTCACCTCTGCTGCCCGCTGGCCGACCATGCCGGATGTGCCCACCATGGCCGAAGCAGGGGTGCCGGATTTCGTCGTTTCATCCTGGCAGGGCTTTGTCTTCCCCGCCGGCACGCCGCGCATTGCCATTGAACGTGTGAATGGCGCGCTGCGACGCATTGTCGCCGACCCTGCGGTGAAGGAACGCTTCCTGCGCGTGGGCGCCGAGGCTGTGTGGTCCACCCCGGAAGACATGATCGCCCGCGCCCAGCGTGAACGCCCCATGTGGCAGGAAGCGGTTCGGATTTCCGGCGCGCGGCTGGAATAGCGACGCGTGACGCCTGCGACCGCCTGGGGCAATGCGCTTTTCATTGACCACGCCATCCTGCGCCTGGGTTGGCGGAATTGGGGCGTGGTAGCGCCGGGGCGGCTTTACCGGTCCAACCATCCGCTCCCCTGGCAAATTCGGCTGGCGGCGCGGCGCCATGGCATTCGTACCATCATCAATCTGCGCGGCAATCGCGCCGATTGCGGCGCTGATGCGCTCAGCCGGGCAGAAGCAGCGCGCCTTGGCCTTGCGCATATAGACGCGCCCTTTGAAAGCCGCGGCGCGCCCCATAAGGACCGCATTCTGCGCCTGGCCGCGATTTTCCAGGATATGCAGGAACCAGCGCTGATCCACTGCAAATCAGGCGCCGATCGCACCGGGCTCGCGTCTGGGCTTTGGCTCATGCTGCAAGGACGGCCGGTGCAGGAAGCGCTCGCCCAGCTTTCGCTCCGCCATGGCCATGTCGCGGCGTCGCGCACCGGCATTCTGGATGCCTTCTTCAAAAGCTTCGCCGCCTTCCAGCGCGACAATCCCGAAACTCCCTTCCTGGATTGGGTGCGCGATACTTATGCAGAAGCAACCCTGCGGGAGAGCTTTTCCAGCAACCCTTGGGCAGATCGTCTGGTGGATCAGGTGCTGCGGCGGGAATGATCCCGCAGCTTTGTTTGAACAGGGCCCTGAGCCAATTAGGGCAAAGCAGCCTTGTTTTTGCCCTTTTTTGCATCGCACCAATATAATTATATCAGTAGTTTATAGTGAAACACGCAGAAACAAGGCTTGAATCGCTTTTGCCAACCCGTCATGAGAAAGTCACGTTGGGTTGATGAGGGTTACGCCTTTCGCGCAGCTTTCGGCCCAGAAATGAAGGGTGTGATGGACGGTTTTCTTCCCGCGGAACATGGTCGGCGCAGGACGCTCAAGGCACCCATCGGGTGCATGGGCGATGGTCTGCACACGGGCCGCCGGATGTCCCTCACGCTCCGCCCCGCCGCTGCCGGCACGGGTATTCTGTTCCGCCGCACCGATCTTGGCCTGGATATCCCCGCCCGCTTTGATTTCGTGACCGATACGCGGCTTTGCACCGCCATTGCCCTGCCGGATGCGCCGGAAGCCCGCATTGGCACCATTGAACATGTCATGGCCGCCCTGGCTGGCGCTGGCATTGATGATGCGATCATTGAAGTGGATGGGCCGGAAATC
>CAMCZJ010000046.1 GCA_945886995.1 Asaia bogorensis | reverse complement strand
TGATCATAGGTCCGCCCATCGCCCATCACACCCACCGTGCGCACGGGCAGCAACACCGCAAAGGCCTGCCAGATCGCGTCATACAGCCCGGCATTGCGGATTTCTTCCAGAAACACCGTATCCACACGGCGCAACAAATCCGCCTTTTCGCGTGTCACCTCACCGGGGATGCGAATGGCCAGGCCCGGCCCCGGGAAGGGGTGGCGGCCCACGATTTCTTCCGGAATGCCAAGTTCCCGCCCCAGCGCGCGCACCTCATCCTTGAACAGGTCACGCAGCGGCTCAACAAGCTTCATGCGCATATGCGCGGGCAAGCCGCCGACATTGTGATGGGATTTGATGGTGACAGATGGCCCGCCAGTCGCAGAGACACTTTCGATCACATCCGGGTAAAGCGTGCCTTGCGCCAGAAAATCCGCACCACCCAGCTTGTTCTGTTCTTCTTCGAATACTTCAATGAATAAGCGCCCGATCGTCTTGCGCTTTACCTCCGGGTCCGTCACGCCGGAAAGCTGGCCCAAAAACATATCGGAAGCATCACGATGGATCAGCTTGATGTTGAAGCGGTCACGGAAGGTGCTGACCACCTGCTCGCTTTCATTCGCGCGCATCAGCCCGTGGTCCACGTAAATGCAGGTCAGTTGATCGCCAATCGCTTCATGGATCAGCACGGCAGCGACCGAGCTATCAACACCGCCCGAAAGCCCACACACCACGCGCCCCTGCCCCACCAGGGCACGAATGCGGGCCACCGCTTCCTGGCGGAAGCCCGCCATGGTCCAATCCCCGGCGCAGCCACAAACCCCATGGGTGAAATTCTTGAGCAACGCCGCGCCATGCGGCGTATGCACCACTTCCGGGTGGAACATGGTGCCGTAAAACTGCCGCGCATCATCGGCTATAACGGCGAAGGGCGCGCCCTCACTGCTGGCGACACTCCGAAAGCCAGGCGGCAGGGCCGTGATGCGATCACCATGGCTCATCCACACTTGTTCACGCGCGCCCTTGGCCCAGACGCCGCTGGTGATGGCACATTCGCCGGTTACATCCACAAAGGCGCGGCCGAATTCCCGGTGATCGGAAGGCTCAACCAAGCCCCCCAACTGCGCCGCCAAGGTTTGCTGGCCATAACAAATCCCCATCACCGGCACGCCGAGTGTGAACACAACCACCGGCGCGCGCGGGCCTTCGCCTTTCGTCACGCTGGCTGGCCCGCCGGACAGAATGATGCCCTTGGGCGCAAAGGCGCGGACGCGTTCTTCGGGCGCGTGATTGAAGGGCCAAACCTCGCAATAGACGCCAGATTCCCGCACGCGGCGGGCGATCAGCTGCGTCACCTGGCTACCGAAATCAAGGATCAGCACATGATCGTGCCGGGGGGCGGAGTCGTGCGGTTGAGCGGCCATGTGGGCTTGCACCACAAGCCGCGCCGTCCGGCAAGTTAGGGTTTGTTTGGTCGCATTTTCCGAGTCGCCAAGTGGCTCCACTTGGCTTGAAAATGCTTCAGGTTTGATCGCATTTTCCGAGCCGCCAAGTGGCTCCACTTGGCTTGAAAATGCTCCCTTGTCTGATCGCATTTTCCGAGTCGCCAAGTGGCTCCACTTGGCTTGAAAATGCTTCAGGTTTGGTCGCATTTTCCGAGGCGCCAAGTGGCTCCACTTGGCTTGAAAATGCTCAAGCCTCCGGCGCTGCCGCAGTGGCCGCCAGAAGCGTATCTATTGGCTCCCAAAGCATCGCCACCTGCTCTACTGGCTGGCCACCCACACGGGTTTGGCCGCGCGCGACCACCCGCCCGCCCAAATGGCGGTAGAACCATTGGGTGGGGTTGTCCTTCAGCACCCAAACCATGGCCGAACGGCAGCCCACCACGCGCAAATGCGCCGCCGCCGCGCGCATCAGCCGCCGGCCAGTGCCACGGTCCCGGTAATCCTCATTCAAATAGAGCGTATTGATCTCCCCATCCGCGAGGTCCCCGCGCCGGGACCGCCCGCCAGAGGCAAAGCCGATGATCGTCGCCTCATCCGGGGAGCAGCCTTCCGGCGCGTCATCGCCGGATGCCACGGCGACAAACACGGCATAGCCGCCGCGCCGGTCAAACATGTCGCGCTGATAGGTGGCGGCCAAGCGGGTCGCGGAAAGCCCAGCCAGATAGGCATCGGGCAGAATGCCGGCATAGGCGCTGCGCCATACCGCGACATGCAGCGCACCAATGGCGGCGGCATCACTTGCACGGGCGCGGCGGATCGCGATCATGGCTTTCTTTCCAGTACAGCACAGAAGAATCCATCCGTACCATGCGCCCCCGGAGAAAGCCGCAACCATGGCCCCGCGCAGGGCTGTTCCACGCCTGGCCGCAGCGTGGGCCAGAGCAATTCAAGCGCCATCGGCACGAAATCCGGGTTACTTGCCAGGAAGCTTTCCATCCGCTCCTCATTCTCCGCGGGCAATACGGAGCAGGTAGCGTAGACCAATCTGCCGCCCGGACGCACTAATTCTCTTGCTCTTTCCAGAATGTCGTTTTGCACTGCAATAAGCTCGGCTAACTCCTGCGGGCGGGTGCGCAGCCGCGCATCCGGGTTGCGCCGCCAGGTGCCGGTGCCGGTGCAGGGCGCATCCACCAAAACGCGGTCAAAGCTGCCGGCGCGGCGCTTGGCCCAGCGGTCCCCAGCGGCCAGCAAATGCCGTTCGGCATTATCCACCCCGGCGCGTCGGAACCTCAGCGCCGCCCCCTCCAGCCGGGGGGCAGAGGTATCGCAGGCCGTGATCTTCCCCCGATTTTCCATGGTGGCCGCCATTGCCAGTGTCTTGCCCCCGGCGCCGGCACAATAATCGGCCACCCGCATCCCGGGGCGCGCATCGGCCAACAGCGCAATCAATTGGCTGCCTTCATCCTGCACTTCAATCAGCCCAGCCTTGAAGGCCGCCGTGCCCGTGACCGGGCGGCGGGATGGCACGCGCAGCCCCCAGGGGGAAAAGGGGGTGGCTTCGGTCGCAATGCCCTCAGCCGCCAGGCTGGCCGCGGCTTCTTCCCGCGTGCCGCGCAGCAGATTGGCGCGCAGATCAAGGGCGGCGGGCTGTTCCATGGCAGCGGATTCCTCCGCCAGCGCCGCGCCAAAACGTGCCTGGAAATCGGGCAGCAGCCATTCCGGCAGGTTGAAGCGCACCGGATCAGGCATATCCGGGTGCAAAAGCTCTCGCCCGGCCATGATGCGCACCGCGCGGGCTTCCGCCGCATTGGGTGGCGCCGCGCCATAGCGTTCGCCGGAAAAGCCGCGCCCGATATCCGCTTCGGTCCAGCGCGCCACCAGCACCAGATAGGCCATGAGCAACAGGCGCGGGGTTGGCTCGGCCGGCAGCCGCGCCAGGTTCCAATCCAGCCGCAGCCTTTGCCGCACCACGCCCCAGACCCATTCACTGACGCTGCGCCGATCCCCCCCGCCAATGAAGCGCCGGGCGCGGAAAAAATCGCTGGCCACGGCATCGGCGGGGCGGCGACGGGCATCGGGGGCGAAGCATTGGGCTTCGAGCGCTGAAAGAAGCTCGATCGCCGCGGCAAGTCTGGCGGATGGGGTCACGGGGGGAGCATCGGGGCAGAAGCGCCCCCTGGCAAGGGCCACCCCCCCCTTCACCTTTCGTGCAAGCTTGCTTTAGGCTTTGGGTTCAAGTGGCGAGAGACATCGCCCAAAATGAATTGAGGAAGCGCCGAATGCATCTTGGCCTATTCATGATGCCGCTCCATCCGCCGGGGCGGCCCATGCATGAAACCCTGGCAGAGGATACGGAAAAATCCCTGCTCGCGGACCGCCTGGGCTTTCAGGAGGTTTGGGTGGGGGAGCATTTCTCCGCCACATCCGAACCCATCGCCTCACCTTTGATGTTCATGGCGGGGCTGGTGCATCGCACGAGCCTGAATTTCGGCACGGGCGTGATCAATCTGCCGAACCATCACCCGGCGATTGTGGCGGCTGAGGTAGCGCAATTCGACCATATGGCGCAGGGGCGCTTCATGATGGGGATTGGCGCAGGGGGGCTTTCTTCGGATTTTGAACTGTTTGGCGATATCGAACCCAAGGAACGCGGCAAGCGCATGGTGGAATCGCTTGAAACCATCCAGCGAATCTGGGCTGCCGAGCCGCCTTATGATGTGGGCGGGGAAACCTGGCCGGTGAAGATTTCCCGTAATGTGCTGCCACAATATGGTGTGGGCTTCATGCCAAAGCCCTTCCAGCCAGGCGGGCCTTCCATTCATGTCTCTGCCCGGTCCAAGGATTCGCAAGGCGTGGCGCTGGCGGCCAAGCGCGGCTGGGGCGTGATCAGCGCCAATTTCGTGGCGCACCGCATTCTGGCCGGGCATTGGCAAAGCTTTGCCACCGGCCTCAGCGAAGCGGGCCAAGCGCCGGATGGCGCGCGTTGGCGCATGTCGCGGAATTTCGTGATTGCGGCCACCGATGCTGAAGCACAGGCCCGCGCCACCGCGCCGGAAGGGGCCACGCGCTACTATTTTGACTATCTGGGAAGCCTCGCGAAGCGCGCCGGCCTCGCTTCCACCATGACCCCGCGCGATGACATGGACCACAACGCCGCAACGCCGGAAGACATGATTGATGCCTGCGTTATCGTCGGCAGCCCGCGCACGGTTTTGGACAAGCTGATTGCGCTGCGGGAGGAAGCCGGCCCCTATGGCCATGTGCTGATGGCGGGGCTTGATTGGTCCGGCCCCAATGCGGCTTGGGAAGCGGAAAGCATGGCGCGGCTGGCGCAGGAAGTGATGCCCAGGCTGCGCCAGCACCTCGATCGCCGGGTGGCGGCGGAGTGATATCAAAAAGGCGAAGCAAAAGCGCATAATTCCACCCGAGGTGGCGAATCTTCAGAAGTTTATTTACGAATCCCCGGTAGATTAGCGTCATGACGAAAACCATCCCCGGCGGCATCAATGCCGCAATGAATGCGACGCTGAGCGGCATGCAGCGAGCCGTGGAGCGTCTGGAAATGGCGGCAATACGCCTTGCCAATACTACCGCAGTGCCAGAACGGCCTGTCTTCGTCCCGCCCATCCCTCGTGAGGGTATCGGCTCTGGCATCGCCGCCATTCAAGGGCAGGAAGCCCTTGAGGCGTCATTGGTTGATATCATGATCGCAAAACGCGCTTATGAAGCGAATGCCAAAGCCCTGCGTTTCATCTCGGCTACGGAGGATTGGCCCTTCAGCCGAGGTTTCTAGCGCCTGATCCGCGTAGGTCGAATGACCGAAGCGGTGAATCAGTCGCTCAAACTAAGTTACCGCTCGCCTGATCCGCGTAGGTCGAATGACCGAAGCGGTGAATCAGTCGCGCAAACGACAGCGCCGGCGCCTGATCAGCGCCTTCTGAGAACCAAACTAGTCCAAGGCCCAACATCTATTCTGCGTTCAAGCACCAGGCCCTGACGGCGATGCGCCGCCAGCACTATGCGCGCCTGCGTGCCGAGAAGCCCGGCCAAAATGGCCGTTCCCTGCGGTGCAAGATGCGCCGCCAATTCTCGCGCCATGGCGCAAAGCGGGCGCGCCAGAATATTGGCGAAAATCAGATCATAGCGCTTGCCCTGCAAGCGTCGGTCCCGCCAGCCATCCGCCAATAACGCGCGCATCTGGGCAGACAGGCCATTCAGCCGCGCATTCTCCGCACAAATGCGCACCGACCAAGGTTCGATATCGGTGGCCGTCACCGAAGCGCGCAACAACTTCGCCGCCGCCATGGCAAGAATGCCGGAACCACTGCCCAGATCCATGATGCGCCGTGGACAGCGATGCGCCATGGCTTCAAACGCCATCAGGCAACCTTGCGTAGAAGCATGCTCACCAGACCCAAAAGCCAAGCCCGCATCAAGCTTCAACACCAGCCGATCAAAACTGGACCGATCTGCAACATGGGTCGGGCGGATCAGAAAGCGTCTGCCAATGCGCTGTTCCGGAAAAGCCTGCACGGTGCGCGCAAGCCAACCATCCGCTTCTACCGGCGCAATCTGCAATTCGGGCTGGGCGATGCCCGCCACCAGCGCGGCCAAGGCCAAGGCGCTTTCCAGCGCTTCCTGCCCTGCCCCTGCTTCGCGCACACCTTCCACGCGCCAGGTATCGCTTGGTTCATCGCGGAAATAGGCAACCGTGCCGCAAACCTGCTGAAGCGCTGCTTCGAAGAAGGGCAGCGCTTCCTCACTCAACCCATCAATGCTGAGCGCTTCCAGCGGTTCAGCACGGCGGCGGGAAAGCGCGCCCGCGCCATCGGGGCCGGCAGGGCGCATCAGGCTTTCTCCACAAAACGATCAATCAGGCGCTTTTCGCCCGCCTTGTCGAAGCGCACATCCAGCCGATCATCTTCCACGCCCGTTACCTCGCCATAGCCAAATTTCTGGTGAAAGACGCGATCGCCCTTGGCATAACGCGCGGAACTCGTCGGGCGTTCCTTCACTTCCCAGGCGGCTGCTTCAATCAGGCGCGGGCGCTGGCCGTAAAGCCCGCCAGCGCTTGGGAAAACACTGGCACTTCGCATCTCCCGCGCGGCATTGCCTTCCAGCTTGATCTCGGATGCCGGCAATTCATCCAAAAAGCGCGATGGGATGGAGGCCTGCCAATTGCCGTAAATGCGCCGATTGGCGGCGTGGCTGATCACGGCAAAACGCCGCGCCCGCGTGATGCCAACGTAAGCCAGGCGCCGTTCTTCCTCCAGCGCCTTTTCGCCGCCTTCTTCAAGGCTGCGCTGCGATGGGAAGACGCCTTCTTCCCAACCTGGCAGAAACACGCGATCAAATTCCAAGCCCTTCGCGCCATGCAATGTCATGATGGAAACGCGCTGGCCTTCCGCCGCTTCGTCATTTTCCATCACGAGGGAGACATGCTCCAAAAACCCCGCCAAGGTTTCGTAATCCGCCATGGCGCGCAGCAATTCCTTGAGGTTATCAAGCCGCCCCGGCGCTTCCGGGCTGCGATCCTGCTTCCACATATCGGTATAGCCGCTTTCTTCGAGCAGCGTTGCCGCCATCACCACATGGCCTTCATTGGGCAGCATGGCGCGCCAGCGGGCGAAAGCTTCCAGCAATTCGCCCAAGGCGGCGCGCGCCTTGGCCTGCTTGATCACGCCCTTTTCCAAGGCAAGCCCGGCGGCAATCGCAAGCGGCACGGCTTCCGCGCGCGAAAGCGCATGCATTTCGCGCATCGCGGTATCGCCAAGCCCGCGCTTGGGCAGATTCACAATCCGTTCAAACGCCAGATCATCCGCGGGTTGCGCCACCACGCGGAAATAGGCCATGGCATCGCGGATTTCCTGCCGCTCATAAAACCGCGCACCACCCACCACGCGATAGGGCAGGCCAAGCGTGATCAGCCTTTCTTCAAAGGCGCGCGTCTGGAAACCGGCACGGATCAGAATGGCGACCTCGCCAAGGCTCTCGCCCGAACGCCGCGCCGCTTCAATGCGTTCCCCCACCATGCGGGCTTCTTCTTCGCTGTCCCAGACTGAGACAACGCGCACCTTCTCCCCATCCGCATCACTGCGCCCGGCACGGAGCGTCTTGCCAAGCCGGCCGGTATTATGCGCAATCAGCCCGGAAGCGGCGGCGAGGATGGGTCGCGTTGAACGATAATTCGATTCCAACCGCACAACCTGCGCGCCGGGGAAATCTTTTTCGAACCGGAGGATGTTTTCAATCTCCGCCCCACGCCAGGAATAGATGGATTGGTCATCATCACCAACGCAGCAGATATTGCGATGCGCCTGCGCCAACAGCCGCAGCCAGTAGTACTGCACCAGATTGGTGTCCTGATATTCATCCACCAGAATATAGCGAAAGCGTCGCTGATAATCGGCCAGCACTTCCGGGTGCCCACGCAAAATCGTCACCACATGCAGCAGCAAATCACCGAAATCAGCGGCATTCAGCGCCTTCAGTCGCGCCTGATACGCCTCATAGATACTGCGCGCGCGCCCTGCCGCGTAATCCGTATCCTCAGCGGGTGTCACGGCATCAGGCGTCAGGCCGCGATCCTTCCAGCGCTGAATGATCGCCATCAACCCATTCGCCGGCCAGCGCTTCAGGTCAAGATTTTCGGCTTCCATCACCTGCTTCAGCAGGCGCAGCTGATCATCCGTATCCAGGATAGTGAAGTTGGAATTCAGCCCCACAAGTTCCGCATGGCGGCGGAGCATGCGTGCCGTGAGTGCGTGGAAGGTGCCAAGCCAAAGCCCTTCCACCGTCTCGCCCATCATCGCACCCACACGCTCACGCATTTCGCGCGCGGCCTTATTGGTGAAGGTCACCGCCAACACCTGGGATGGAAAGGCTTTGCGGCTGCGCAGCAAATGCGCGAATCGCGTGGTTAGCACGCGGGTCTTGCCGGTACCCGCGCCGGCCAGCACCAAAAGCGGCCCATCAAGCGCTTCGACCGCCGCGCGCTGTTCGGCATTGAGCCGCGCGAGGTAATCCGCATCGCTCATTGGCAGGAACCGATGGAAGCGGCGGCGCAAATCTTCTCACCATCCAGCCAGCGCGCACCACCAAGCTGCGCGCCGGAAAGATTGGTACCGGTAAGTTCTGCCCCGGTCAGATCGGCGCCGCGCAAATCGGCGCGAAACAGCGTCGCGCGGCGCAAATCCGCGCCATTCAACACCGCACCCGCCAGCACCGCGCGGGTCAGATCCACATTGCGCAACGTGGCGCCAGTAAGATCGGCATTGGACATATCGGCAAAGCTGAAGCGCGCATCGGAAGCATCAACGCCGGTAAGCTTCGCGCCCACAAAACGCCCGCGTGCGAAGGAACTGTCGCGCAGCGTCGCCCCCGTCAGGTCCCGGTCCGAAAGGTCCACATTATCGAGCAGGCAACGCCGCCAGACCACGCCAGGCGCGGGGGAATCGGCGCAAGCGCCAAAGGCGGGGCCGGCCAGGAGCAGCGCACCAAGCAGGAGGGGAATCTGAGGGATTTTGATCACGCACAGGATATAGAGGCTTCCCCCCGCCGGTCCAACCGCGCCCCGCTTGCATCACAGCCCCGAAGCGGCAAGCATGTTGCGGTTTAACCTCGTGAGGTCTCGATGCGCCGCCAAATTTTCGCCCTGAGCCTGATGGCCCTGCTGCCTTTGCCGGTAGCGGCGCATCACCCGATGGACGGCGCCATGCCGGAAACGCTGTGGCAGGGCTTTGCTTCCGGCATCGGCCATCCCGTGATTGGGCTGGATCATCTGGCTTTTCTGCTGGCGGCCGGCGTGCTGGCGGCGGCGCTCCCGCGCGGTGAAGCTTTCCGGGCGATGGCCGGCTTCCTGATCGCCAGCATGGCGGGGGTGGCGCTGCATTTGGCCGGCATCGGCCTGGGTGCGACCGAGGCGCTGGTAGCGGCATCGGTGCTGATGGTGGGGCTGGCGCTGCTGGTTGCGAAGCGCGTTTCCGCCCCGGCGCTGCTGATGAGTTTTGCACTGGCCGGGCTGTTCCATGGCCATGCCTTTGCGGAGGCGGTGATCGGTGCGGAGGCAACACCGATCCTTGCGTATCTGGCGGGGCTTGCGGTGATCCAGAGCGGTTTGATGCTGGGCGCCATGGCGCTGGCACAGCAGGCCACGCGCGCGCGCTGGCTGCGCCCCGCGATGGGTGCAGCGGCGAGCGTGGCGGGGCTGGGGTTTTTGGTGGTGGCTTTGGTGGGTTAGGGCGCCTTTACCCAGGCGCATTTCACTTCCATTCCGCAGCGGCTTTCGGCATGTCTTGTCTAAGGATGTAGGACGCACGGATGAAACCCTGGATCATTGCCTTGGCGCTGCTGCCCGGTATAGCGGCGGCGCAATCATCACGTGAGGAAGCCTGGCGTTGGTGTGCGCGGCAAGACACGGCCATTACTCGTCAGACACAGATCTCTGGTTGCTCTTGGCTGATCGACTCAGGCCAAGAGACGCTGCAGAATTTGGCGACCACCTACAGTAGCCGCGGCGTCGCGCGCAGCAGCAACGGAGATTGGGGGGGTGCAATCGCTGATTACACTGCGGCGATCCGGCTTGATCCTCGACACGCAGTAAACTTCAATAATCGTGGCTTCGCCCGTGCCAGTCAGGGCGATCACTCTGGCGCCATGGCCGACTATAACGAGGCGATTAGGCTAAATCCGCAATACGTCCAGGCCTTCACCAATCGCGGGGCCGCCCGTGCCGCGCAGGGTGATCACTCTGGCGCCATGGCCGATTATAACGAGGCGATTAGGCTAAACCCGCAACACGTCCAGGCCTTCACCAATCGCGGGGCCGCCCGTGCCGCGCGAGGCGATCACTCTGGCGCCATGGCCGACTATAACGAGGCGATTAGGCTAAATCCTCAATACGTCCAGGCCTTCAACAATCGCGGGGCCGCCCGTGCCGCGCAGGGTGATCACTCTGGCGCCATGGCCGATTATAACGAGGCGATTAGGCTAAATCCGCAATACGTCCAGGCCTTCAACAATCGCGGTGCCGCCCGTGCCGCACGAAGCGATCACTCTGGCGCCATGGCCGACTATAACGAGGCGATTAGGCTAAATCCGCAATATCCCCAGGCTTTCAACAATCGCGGGGCCACCCGTGCAGCGCAGAGTGATCGCGCCGGCGCAATCGCTGATTATAACGAAGCAATCCGTATCAATCCGCAATACGCCCAGGCTTTCAACAATCGCGGGGTCGCCCGTGCAGCGCAGGGTGATCGCGCCGGCGCCATCGCTGATTATAACGAGGCAATTAGACTCGATCCGCAATATGCCCAGGCTTTCAACAATCGAGGTGCCGCGAGTGCTGCACAGGGTGATCGTTACGGAGCCATCGCTGATTACACCGAAGCCATCCGCCTTAATCCGCAATCTGCGAATACCTTCAACAATCGCGGTTTGGCACGCGCCGGGCTCGGCGACCGTGCCGGCGCAATCGTCGACTATACCGAAGCAATCCGGCTCAATCCGCAATACGCCCAGGCCTATAACAATCGCGGCTTCTCACGCGCAGCGCTCAAGGATTTCGCAGGCGCCATTACCGACTATAACGAAGCCATCCGCCTTGATCCGAAATTCGCCGACGCTTTCAATAACCGCGCAGACTCGCGTTCCGCTTTGGGTGACCGTGCCGGTGCCACAGCCGATTTCCGGGAGGCACTCCGCATAGATCGGTAACGAACTATAGCTGCCCCTAGCGCCCTAAGCCACCCGCCAAACCACCGGAAACACCTCACTATCCATCGCCGCACCATGCGCCGGCGCATTCGCGGGCGCGGGCGGGCTTTCAATGCCCTTGCGGCGCGTGAACACCGCATCATCGCCGGTCCAGCGCGCTGAAACCGCGCGGCGGCGCAACTTCCCGCTGCGATTGCCCGGCGCGCCATGCAGCGTCAGCCCATGGAAGGCCACACAATCGCCAGGCTGCAGATCCCAACCGAGCAGCGTGTAATCACCCCGGTTACCCTCAACATCGGGAACCGGCAAAAAGCGCGGATCGTCAGAAGGATGGTCGGCGCTATCGGCAAAGCGCTTCGGCTTGAACCATTCGTCCTTGCGATGCGACCCGGCGACATACTCCACGCCACTCTCCCGCGCCACGGGATCAAGCGGTATCCAAAGCGAACACACCTGCCAGCCCTCAACTGTCCAATAGGGCTGGTCATTATGCCAGGGCGTCGGTTCTTCCGTGCCTGGTTCCTTCACCAGCACATGTTCGTGGAACAGATTGACCTTGCCGCTTTGCATCAGCGCACCGGCAATGGCGGCCGCCGGGGAATGGCGCAAAAACGCCTCATATTCCGCAATGCGCTGCCAGGAACAGTAATCGCCGAAGAACATGCCGGGCTTGCCTTCCGGCGTATAGCGTTTGCCGAAGGGGCCGGGCTCGCGCAGGTTGCGTTCCACCCCACCAGCGAGCAGTTCAACCCAATGCGGCGCGAAGGCGCCACGGATCACCACCGCGCCATCACGGTCATAATCAGCGATGGTCTGGGGATCGAGGATTTGGGGCATCGCGTTTCTCCTGCACAGGGCAAGAATGTTAGGGGGCTGAACCCTTAGCCGTAAAGCCGCGCACGAAGGCTTCCTGCCCTGGGGTTTCAATTGCCCCCTGAAAATAGGCGGCGCGCAGCCACGCCACCGGGTCGCCTTCCACAGCACCAGCCATGATGGCAAGGCAGGCCATGACGGTGCCGGTGCGCCCAATGCCGGCCTTGCAGCCAATGTGATAAGCGCCATCGGGCGCGGCGCGCATCGCTTCCAACATCTGCGCCAATATCATCCGCAACGCCGCTTCATCGGGCACGCCGTAATCCGGCACATCAAGCTGCCATTCGGCTTCCGCCGCGCGCGCGGCGCCCACTTCCAGGCATAGCCCGCGCGCGCCTTCCGGCATGGCATCAAACGGCCCGCCCGAAATGCTGATCAGCCTACCCGCCAAGGGCAATTCAAGCCGGCCACGCAGCATCAGGGCGCGGTCTTTCCCGTGCCATTATCAGCAACCAGCACGGGTTCCAGCAGGCTTTCCGCTTCCTGCTTCAACCGCAAATAAGACCGCACCGAAAAAGGCAGCATGCCAAGATAAATAATGCCCGCCATGGCAAGCGCGCCCCAGGGTTCAGCAAAAAGCAGCGCCATGTAGAAGCCAACGCCAAGCAGCAGCGGCAATACCGCCGCGCGCGGCACCTTGAAATTCTTGAAGGACCAGGTGGGCAGTGTGCTCACCATCAGCCCGCCCACCAGGATCAGCACGCCCGCGATCAGTACGGGGTTGCGCATGATGCTAGCCAGCAAGGGCATTTCGATTTGCGTGAAGAAAAGCCAAGCGAAAAGCGGAAATAGCGCGCAGCCCGCCCCCGCCGGCGCCGGCACGCCGGTGAAAAAATTATAGGTATAGGCAGGCTTTGGCGCCGGCCCGACATCCAACGCCGCATTGAAGCGCGCCAAGCGGAGCGAGGAGCAAACAGCGAAAAGCAAGGCAGGCACAAAAGCAATGCCGCGATAATCCTGCAACGCCCAGAGATAGAGCACGAGCGCCGGCGCGACGCCGAAAGAAAGAAAATCCGCCAGACTATCGAATTCTGCCCCGAAACGAGATGTCGCTTTCAGCAGGCGCGCAAGCCGGCCATCCAGCCCATCAATCACGCCCGCCACCACAATCAGCACGGCGGCTTCGGCAAAGCGCCCTTCAAAGGCTGCGCGAATGGCAACCAGGCCACAGCAAAGCCCTAGCATGGTCAGAATATTCGGAATCAGGCGATTGAAGGATTGCCCTTCAAAACGCGGCCGGGTGCGCGGGCGAAAGCGCCGCCTGAGCCGCCTGATGCGCCCTTCCGGCGCCGCGCCTTGCGGGGCGTTATTCATCGCGCCTGCAACTCCGCCAGCACCGTTTCACCACCAATCATGGTCTGGCCGACTGCGACCATAGGCACCACGCCCGGCGGCAGATAAACATCGGTGCGGCTGCCAAAACGAATAATGCCGAAGCGATCACCCGCCTGCACAACATCGCCCACCTTCGCATCGCACAGAATGCGCCGCGCGATCAGCCCGGCAATCTGCACCACCGCAATATCGCGCCCATCGGGCAGGCGAAGTGCGACCGCATTGCGTTCATTCTCATCACTCGCCTTGTCCAGATTGGCGCTGAGGAATTTGCCGTGATGATAGGCAATGCGGGTGACGGTGCCATCGGTTGGCATGCGGTTCACATGCACATCAAGCACCGAGAGAAAAATCGCGATGCGCCAGCGGGTTTCCTCACCCATGCCCAATTCCACCGGCGGCTTGGCGGGCATGACGGACACCACATGCCCATCCGCCGGCGCCAGCACCAAGCCAGGGCGCGCGGGCGGCACGCGTTCGGGGTCGCGGAAGAAGTAAAGGCAGAACAGCGTGAACGCGACGCCGAGCCAAAACAGGAAAGCGCCAAGCAGGGCGCCGCCAAGCAACGCCACCGCAGCGCCACCGATGAGGAAGGGCCTCGCCGCCGGATGAGGCCGGGCGAGAACCATGCGAAGACTTTGTCCGAGTGCCATGCGGGGTCGCTTACAGTGTTTTTACTAAAAATGCACAAGAATGCGTCCCATGGATATGATCACCCTGGGCCCGATGGCCATAGACCCCGAAGGCCGTCTGGCACCCATGCTGGCGGACCGCCCTTTGGAATTCACCTTTGACTGGCGGGGCCGGCTTTGCAGGGCGGAACTCAGCAGCGTTGGGCTGGCGGTGGAAGCGGACGCCGCGCGCATCCCTTCCACGGCTGAGGGCCGAGACCAGCGCCAATCGAGCTTCGCCACCCTGGCCGCGCTGACACCTGGCCTGCCGGAAGGCTGGCAAATCGGCCTGACGCCGGATCATCGGATTCGCTTTGAAGCGGCCCTGGCCGTGGTACCGCCAACCAACTCCCCCGAATTGATCGCGGCCCTGGTGCGCTTTGTCCTTGCGCTTGACCCTTACCTGGACCGGTTGGAAGCCGCCGGCGCTGGCTGGGCGGTGGGTAGCGCGAAGACCTGACCTGGGAAAATCCGGTTGGGATCGGTGATCTGATCCTTATTGGCCTGATAAATCACCGTATAGCGGGTACCCCGCCCATAAGTCGCACGGGCGATGCGCCATAGGTTATTGCCCGGCTGCACCACAATGCGTTGCTGGGCAAAGGCCTCGGCGGGCAGGTCTTCGCGCTGGAAGGGCACTTCAGCGCGGGCCAAAACGCGCCCATCAGCCGGCGAGATCTGATCCACGCGCAGGCGGTGCCGACCTATGCTGGGCTGGTTTTCCGGCATCAATGCCCAGCGGCCCTGCGCATCCGCCACCGCATCCCCGATGTATTTTTCATCCACATAAAGCCTGAGCATGGCGCCAGGCTGCGCCCCGCCGGCGAATCGCATTGAACCGGCCTGGTCGTATTCAACCGAATCAATGCCAAGCCGCGGCGCGCCGCGATCCACCGGCGTGGGCTCGGGAACTTGCAATAACCGTGGGCCAGAAGCTTCGGGCCGCGCTGGGATAAGCACCGCCAAAGGCCCGGGTGGGGCGGCTGCGGGGAGTTCAGCGGCGCGCCCCGCTTCCGGGGCAGGCTGCGCTTCCGGGGCTGGCCGCGTTGCTTCCGCCATCGCGGCGGCGGTATCGGGCACGACCAGCACCACAGTATCGGGGCCCGTCACCTCCTGATCCCCCAAACGGGCGCGCAGGCTGAGCTCCATTGTCCCTGGTGGCAGCGGATCAGCCGGCAGAATGACAAATTCGCCGCGCCGATCCGCGCGAGCGCGGCCCAATTCGCGACCATTATCGGCAAGCACAATCACATCCGCCCCCGGCGCGGCGCGGCCTGCGATCACGGCACTGCCCCGTGCGCCCACGCGCACCACATCAAAACGCGGTGGGATCATGGCGGGAAGCGCGGAATTTGGCGCGGCGGTATCGGTGCGCGCGGCTTCCCTGGCGGGGCTGGCAAGGTCAGGGGGCGTGGGGGCGGGCGGAATCGCAAGCTGCGCCCCCTGCCCGGCATTACCCTGCGCGGCACCGGGGCCGGATTCGGCAAGCGGGGCGCGCATTGGCTGGGACGCATCATTTGGCTGGGGCGCCCAAAGCCCGCGCCAGCCCAGAAAGACCAATAGAGCGAAAACCAGCAGCAAGGCCGGGACAATCAGCTTCTTGGCGGTCAATCCGCCGGATTGGTTGACATTCATTCTGCTGCCCCCCGGCCGCGGCAATGGCGGCGAACATCCCTTGCCTATGCTATGGATGCCGTTCATGACTTCTAGATGTCATGTCCTTGGGCCGCAACACGGGCCTTGGCAGCAACAGCGATCGGCGGGAAAAATGAGCACAGGAACCACCCGAATCCGCATTTGGGATCGCCCCGTCAGGCTTTTCCACTGGACCCTGATTGCGCTGGTCGCGACATCCTATGCCAGCGGCAAGGGCGGCGCCTGGACGCTGCATTATGCTTCTGGATACGCGATTCTGACGTTGGTTTTGTTTCGCATCCTTTGGGGTTTTGTGGGTTCAGAGAATGCGCGCTTTGCGCATTTCCTGAAATCACCCCTTGCCGCCTTGCGGCAATTATCCAAGCTCACGAAACGCGATCCGGACAAGGAAACCGGCCATAACCCTGCGGGCGGCTGGATGGTGGTTGTTCTTTTGGCGCTGCTGCTGACCCAGGCTTTCAGCGGGCTTTTCGCCAATCACGACCCTGGCTTCAGCTATTCGCAGCATGGCCCGCTGGCGCTGAAAGTGGGTGAAGCAACCTCAGAATCGCTCTCGGCACTGCACCTTGGCATACAGCGCTATCTGCTGGCAGCGATTGCGCTGCATGTGCTGGCGATCATGCTCTACAAGCTGGTGAAAGGGCATGAATTGGTGATGCCCATGCTCACCGGGAAAAAGCTGGTGCCGGAAGGGGTCAAGCCACCGCGCCTGGCACCGGGGCGCCTGGCGCTTGGCTTGCTGGTTTTGGCCGGGGCGGCGGTTTTCCTGTTTATTCGCTTCTTTTAGAAAACCGCGCCCTTAGAGCATGTTGCGTTCACATGGGTTCACGCAACCCGCTCTACATCGTTGTTTTTCGAGCATCTTCACACGTTCAGATGATTCCATCTGAACGTGATCTGCTTGTCTTATGACTTTTCCCGCTGATTGGGCTGTAAAGGAACCGCCGAGAGGAGGTTCTGGCCTCCCCTCAGCGGCGAGGGACGGATCGTGGATCTGCTGGCCGTTTGACGGGCCGAGCTAGAGTTTGATCGCCCTCGTCTTTTCCCT
>CAMCZJ010000045.1 GCA_945886995.1 Asaia bogorensis | reverse complement strand
CATCTCGCTGGTGCCGCGCCCGCTGCGCCTGAGGTAATGCTGAAGCTGATCGCGGATGATCCCCGCGCGGAAATCGTGGCCGCCTTCCGTGATGGGGAAGCGGTTGGCTTCGCGCTTTTCTTTGATCTGCCCGAAATTGTCTTCGCCCGCCGCTGCGGTGCGCTGGATGATCTGTTCGTAGGGCCCAGCGCACGCCGTCAGGGGATCGCGCGGCATCTGATTGAGGCGCTGGGCGCGCTTGGCCAGACGCGCGGTTGGTCGCATCTGCGTTGGATAGTGCCTGAGACCGACCAGGCCGCCATAGCGCTTTATGAGCGCATCGCGGCGCGCGCGCCCTGGCGTTCCTATGTGCTGCGGCTTGATCCGACAGTATCACTTTAGTGCATTTCCCGTTCATATTCGTTCACGGGAAACGCATTAAATGTTTGTTTCATAGCATTTTCCGAGCCGCCAAGTGAAAACACTTGGCTTGAAAATGCTCAGGCCGCGACCCTTCCCGGCATGCGATGGCGAAAGGCGAGTGCTTCGGCGATATGCGCGCGCCGGATCATCGCGCTTCCGGCCAGATCAGCGATGGTACGCGCAACCCTCAGGCTGCGTACCTGCCCGCGAGAGGAAAGCCCAAGCCGCGTCGCGGCAATCTCAAGCAGGTTCGCCGCCTCTTCCTCAAGGCTCTGCTGCAACTGCGCCAGGCTTGCTTCGGCGTTATTCGGCGGCCCATCCGCGCCATAGCGCGCCCGTTGCGCGGTCCGAGCTGCCTTGACCCGCGCTGCCACCACCGCGCTTGTCTCCCCCGCCGGGGCGCGGGCCAGTTCAGCGGGCGCAATCGGCATGACTTCAATGGTGATGTCCATCCGATCCATAAGCGGGCCGGAAAGGCGCATCTGATAATCCTCTCCACAGCGCGGCGCGCGGCCACATTCGCGGCCCGGCTGACCGAGATAGCCGCAGCGGCAGGGATTCATCGCCGCAATGCACTGAAACCGCGCCGGGTAGGTCACATGCGAATGCACGCGGCTGATGGTGGTGCGCCCGGTTTCCATGGGCTGACGCAAGGCTTCCAAGGCTTGGCGCGGGAATTCGGGCCATTCATCCAGAAACAAAACTCCGCGATGCGCCAGGCTGATTTCGCCCGGCTTGGCGCGTGACCCGCCACCGACAAGTGCAGGCATTGAAGCGGAATGATGCGGCTCCCGGAATGGTGGGCGCGTCACCAACCGCCCGCCTTGCAACAAGCCCGCGATGGAATGCACCAGGCTCACTTCCAAAGCCTCAGCTGGTGACAGATCTGGCAGCAGCGCAGGCAGGCGCGCCGCCAGCATGGATTTGCCGCCACCGGGCGGGCCAATCATCAGCAAATTATGCCCGCCCGCCGCTGCAATTTCCAAAGCGCGCTTCGCGGTTTCCTGCCCCTTCACATCGGAAAGACAGGGGCCGGTGGGCGGCGCGGCATCCAGCTTCGGCGCTTCTGGAGCGCGCAATACCTGCACACCCTTGAAGTGATTGAGCAGCGCGGGAAGATCAGGCGCGGCGAGTACTTCCACCTGCCCGGCCCAGGCCGCTTCGCCGCCCTGCGCGGCGGGGCAGATCAGCCCCAATTCACGCGCCGAAGCGCCAAGGGCTGCCGGCAGCACGCCCGCAACAGGCATGATGGCGCCATCAAGCGACAATTCACCAAGTGCGGCGAAACCCGCCAATTCATCGCGCGGCAGCACATCCATCGCGGCCAGCACGGCAAGCGCAATGGGCAGATCGAAATGGCTGCCTTCCTTGGCGATATCAGCGGGGGCGAGGTTCACCAGCACGCGCTTGGGCGGTAATGATAGCCCCATGCCCAGCAAGGCCGCGCGCACCCTTTCGCGGCTTTCTGCGACGGCCTTATCGGGCAGGCCCACCACCAGAAAGGCCGGCAGGCCGGGGGCGATTTGCACCTGCACCTCCACCGCCTGGGCTTCGATCCCGGCGAAGGCAAAGGTGGCGATGCGAGCGATGGACATAACGTCCTGATTGGCGCATCCCACAGCGAATTGCAACCATAAGTTATACTTAAGCCATCCCCTGCACCCGCCGCATCAGCCGACGGAAATTGCCGGACCAGAGCAAATCAATCTCTCGCGCGCCATAGCCGCGACGGTGCAGTTCCGCGGTCAGGTTCATCGTCTCCGCCGCATTGGCCCAGCCGGGAATGCCGCCGCCGCCATCGAAATCAGATGATAGGCCGACATGATCAAGCCCAATCCGCCGCACCGCGTAATCCACATGATCCACCATATCGGCAACCGTCGCGGGTGATTTGCCGCCCGCAGGTGCGGCGCGAAGAAAGGCATCAAGTGCGGTGATCTGCACCAGGCCACCCTTTGCCCGCAGCATTTCCAACTGTTCATCATCCAGATTGCGCAGATGATCGCATAGCGCGCGGCAGCAGGAATGGGTCGCCACAATCGGCGCGCGGGAAAGCTCAGCCGCCTGCATCATGGAAGATTTGGCAGCGTGCGAGACATCAATAATCAGGCCGATGCGGTTCATCTCAGCAATCGCCTGACGCCCAAGACCGGAAAGCCCGCCATGTTCCGCCGTGCCATCACCAAGCGCGGGTTTGGGCCGCGCGGCATCGGCCAGATCATTATGCCCATCATGCGTCAGCGTCAGATAAATCGCGCCAAGGTCACGCCAAAGCTTCAGCCGCGCCAAATCGCGGCCCATGGCATTGCCGTTTTCAACCGCGCTCAGCACTGCCAAGGCACCCGCCTGATGTGCCGCTTCCAGTTCATCGGCGGTCGCGCAAAAGCGCCGTGCAACACCATCGGCGCGCGTGCGGATGTGGCGGAGCATGGCCTCTGCCCGATCAGCAGCTGCCTGATGGCCAGCAGCATCGCGCGGGCCCTGCTGAGTATAGGCAATGAAGACAACCGCCTTCAGCCCGCCGCGCTGCATTTTCGGGAAATCAACGCAGCGATCAGTCTCCGTCGTGGCGTCGGGCGGGTCGGGCCATCTGATATCCACATGGGTATCAAGCGTCAGGGTCGCCGCGTGGATCGCCTCGCTCATGCCGCATCTCCCCAGGTTTGCAGAAATCCCGCCAATAAATCGCCGATGACATCTACATTATAGCCGCCTTCTTGGGTGATGGCGGTAGGCAGCTTCAGGCCGCCAATCATGGCGCCGGCACGCGCGAAACCCTCCGCCGTCACTTTCAGCGCGGCGAGAGGTTCATGTTCCGAAGCATCAAAGCCGAGCGGCAGCACCAGCGCTTCGGTCTTGTGGTCGCGGATCGCGGCCATGGCGTAGCGAATGGCATCCAACCAGCCCTCATCCCCCGTGCCGAAGGCGAGTGGCATATTCATATTGCGCCCATCACCCGCGCCGGCGCCGCGTTCGCGCGTGCGGCCAACGAACCAGGGGTAGTATTTGTCAGGGTCAGCATGGATGGAAATGGTCAGCACATCACCGCGTTCCCAGAAAATGCCCTGGGTGCCATTGCCGTGATGGCTATCAATATCCAGCACCGCGACGCGCTTGGCACCCGCATCAACCAAAGCCTGCGCGGCGAGTGCGGCGTTGTTCACATAGCAATGCCCGCCAGCGCGCGCGGCATAGGCGTGATGGCCAGGCGGGCGACAAAGCGCATAGGCGCTGCGTCCGGCAGCGGCTTCACGCGCAGCGGCCAAGGCGCACGCGGCCGCACCTTGAATGGCTGCCCATGTGCCGGGACCAATCGGGCAGGCAGCATCAGCCATGTACCAGCCGGCGCGGGCAACAATGCCATCCGCACAAGCCGCACCTTGGGCCAGCATCTCGGGCGAGGGGTGCATATTCGCGACCACCTCTGGCCCCGCATCGGCAAGCGCGGCCCAATCCCGCGCGGCTTCCGCCAGGAAGGTCAGATAATCCGCGCCATGGATAGCGTGCAGCGCGGCAACCGGCACGGCTTCCGGCGTGCTGGGTGCAAGCCCGATGCGATGCAGCGCCGCTTCCAGCGCCGCCGCGCGGGCGGGGATTTCGAAATTGGCGCGCTGGCGACCGCGTTGCAGGAAGAAAGCGGGGTGATGCCCCGCATGATCCGGATGGGCGAAGGTTTTCATGGGGGAAGGCTAACCAAGTTTGCCCCCGCTGCGAAGCCGCCGCGCTTGCTGCGCTCGGCCTGGCTGGGTAGCGTCGCCCGGCTTCAAGGCAAGGACCCTGGCGATATGCAAGCTCTCGACCCCGGTGCGCGGCGCGCCATTCTGGAAGCGGTGGATGAGCTGCGCGTGGAAAGCATCTCCATGCTCTCGCGCTTGGTGCGTTGCCCCTCAACGCTTGGCAATGAAGCCTCGGCCCTGAATGAAATGGCACGGATTTATGAGGGGGTTGGCCTGATACCCCAGCGCATTCCGACTGTGCCGAGCGCGCTTGAAGGCCATCCTGGTTTCTCGCCACCGCTGATCCCCTATGAGGGCCGCGACAATGTTGTCGCGGTCTTCACGCCGCGCGAAGCGAAGGGCCGCAGCCTGACCCTGCAAGGCCATGTGGATGTGGTGCCTGAGGGGGCAGCGGATATGTGGGAAACGCCGCCCTATGAGCCCACCATTCGCGATGGCCGCATGTATGGCCGCGGAGCGGGTGATATGAAGGCTGGCATTATTTCTTACATCACGGCCTTTCGCGCCTTGCGCCGCGCTGGCCTGCAACCGGCTGCCCAGGTACAGATGCATTCCGTGATTGAAGAAGAATGCACTGGCAATGGCGCCTTGGCTGCGATGCTGGCGCTACCGCCAACCCATGCGGTGATCATCCCAGAACCTGGCCCCGGCCTGCCCGCCATGTATAGCGCGGAAGTCGGCGTCATCTGGGCCTGGGTCACGGTTTCCGGCCGCCCCGCCCATGTGCGGGACATGCAGGCCGGGGTGAATGCCATTGAAGCGGCCAGCACTATCGCCGCGCATTTCAAGGAATACGAAGCCCAGATGAACCGGGCCGAGAATATCCACGCGTCCTTCCATGGCGTGAACCATCCGGTGAATGTGAATCTCGGCACGATTGAAGGCGGCGAATGGAATTCTTCCGTGCCAACACGCGCGCGGATCGGGCTGCGCGTTGGCGTGATGATGGGCAATAGCGCCGCGGCAGTGAGAGCTGATATTGAACGGCTGGTGGCGAAGGCAGCGCAGGATGAAAAGCTGCGCAGCGCCAAGGTGAAGCTGGAATTCAAGGGTTTTATGGCCGAACCCTGTGTCTTTGATATGCAGGCACCGATTGTGAAACTGGCCAAGCGGCATTTCACCGATGTCTCTGGCGGGGCTTTGCGCGATTACCCCTCGGCAGGGTTGACCGATGGCCGGCATTTCGTGCTGCATCAGGGCACACCAGTCGCGTGCTTTGGCCCCGATGCGCAGGATATTCACGGCATTGATGAAAGTGTCGGCCTTGATTCCATGCATGACATTACCCGCACCATTGCGCTGACCATGGCCGAATGGTGCGGCGTGGAGAAAAGGTCATGAGCACAACGAACCTGCCCCTTTCCGGCGCCCGGCTTTGGGATAGCCTGATGGAACTCGCCAAGATTGGTGGCACGCCGAAAGGCGGCTGCAATCGGCAGACGCTGACGGATCTCGATTCCGAAGGCCGCCATTTGCTGCGCCGTTGGGGGGAGGCGATTGGGTGTACGCTGACCGTTGATCGCCTCGGCAATATGGTGCTGCGCCGCGAAGGGCGTGATCCCACGCGCAAGCCGGTTGCCATGGGCAGCCATTTGGATACGCAACCAACCGGCGGCAAGTTTGACGGCCCGCTTGGCGTGCTGGCCGGGCTTGAAGTGCTGCGTGCCTTGCATGAGGCCGGGATTGAAACCGAAGCGCCCTTGGTGCTGATCAATTGGACCAATGAGGAAGGGGCGCGGTTTTCGCCCCCCATGATGGGCAGCGGTGCCGCGATGGGGATTTTCCCTGAGGCTGATGTGCTGGCGCTCCGCGATAGTGACGGCAAGGCTTTCGGCGATGAACTGACGCGCATCGGCTGGCGTGGCGATGCTGATCCCGCTGGCTTGGCTGATCTTGCTGCCTATTTCGAATTGCATATCGAACAGGGTGCGCTGTTGGAGAATGCGGGCAAGGATATTGGCGTGGTGACGCATGCCCTGGCGCAGGCTTGGTATGAGGTGACGATTGAAGGCGCTGAATCCCATGGCGGTTCCCCCATGGCCGGGCGGCGCGATGCCATGATGGCTGCGGCACCGCTGATGGCAGCGATTGAAGGAATCGCTTTGCGTGCGGTTAGTTCTGCTGGTGAACCAGGCCGCGCCACGGTCGGGCGGCTCACGGTCTATCCCGATAGCCGCAATATCGCGCCGTCACGCATCTGGTTCAGCATTGATACGCGGCATGGCGACCCGGCATTGCTCGCACGCATTGGGGCGGAGATTCGCGCCAAGGCAGAGGAACTATCGGCCGCGCGGGGTGTGGCCATCACCATCGCTGATTTCTGGAAATCGCCTTTGACGCCGTTTGATGATGCACTGGTCGGGCGTGTGCGTGATGCTGCAAGCCGGCTGGGTCTGCCGCATATGGATATGCCAACCGGCATTGGGCATGATGCGGTTTATGTCGCGCGGCGCGTGCCGGCAGCGATGATTTTCTGCCCCTGCCATGGCGGCATCAGCCATAATGAAGCGGAAAGCATCACGCCCGCCTGGGCCGAAGCGGGCTTGCGCGTGCTGGCTGATGCGGTTTTGGCCACCGCAGGCATCGCGAAGGAGAAATGACATGATCCGCATCGCCATTGGCGGCTTTTTGCATGAAAGCCATTCCTTCGCGCCATTGCCGACCGGCTGGCAGGAATTCGTCAAACCCGGCGGCTTCCCGCCGCTGCAACGCCCGGCTGGATTGATCGAGGCCATGCGCCCAACCAGCGCGCCGATTGCGGGCGCCATTATGGTTGCGGAAGAAGCGGGCGTTGAACTCACCCCCTTGGTCTGGTGCTTTGCCAATCCTGCCGGACCAGTGACGGCTGACGCTTTTGAACGCATCGCTGCCCTACTGATCGGCAGCCTTTCCGATGCGATGGAAGCCGGCCCGATTGATGGTGTTTATCTTGATTTGCACGGCGCCATGGTGGCGGTAGGTTATGACGATGCGGAAGCCGAAGTGCTGCGCCGCGTGCGCGCCGTGGTGGGCCCAGATTTGCCCATCGCCGTCAGCCTTGATCCGCATGCGAATAAAACAGCCGAGATGGTGGCTCTTTCCGATGTGCTGGTGCCTTTCCGCACCTATCCGCATGTGGATATGAAGCCCGCCGGCGCGCAGGCGACGCGCCTGTTGCTGCGGATGATCCAGCAAGGCCGCAAGCCGGCAAAACTCTTTCGCGATCTGGATTTCTGGACGCCCTTGCCCGGCCAATGCACCATGGTGGCGCCCATGGCTGATGTCATGGCAGAGCGCGCGCGTCTGGGCGCCGCATCAGGCGTTTGGGAGTTGGGCTTCTGCTTTGGCTTTCCTTATGCGGATTTCCCCGGCTGCGGCATGGCGATTGCGGCCTATGCCGATACGCTTGATCAAGCCGGCGCAGCGGCGGAAGCGCTGGCCGCTTTCATCGCGAGCAAAGAACCGGAATTCGCCCTTGGTGTCGCAACCGCTGCTGAAGGCGTGGCACGCGCCATCAGCGCGCGAGGCGCCAAGGGACCGGTGGTGCTGGCCGACACACAAGACAATCCCGGCGGCGGAGGCCATGGCGATACCACGGGCTTGCTCGCCGAATTGATCCGGCAAAACGCGCAAGGTGCGGTGCTGGCGCCGATGAATGACGCCGAGGCCGCGGCTGCCTGCCATGCGGCGGGGGAAGGTGCGCGCCTTACGCTCGACCTTGGAGGCAAGAGTGATGGCGTGCCGTTGCGGGTGGAAGCGGTGGTCGAAAAACTCTCTGACGGGTGCTTCACACTCAGCGGTCCGATGGGCAAGGGCAATCCCGCCGATCTGGGGCCATCAGCGCTGATCCGCGTGGCGCCTGGCGTGCGCGTGGTTGTGGTGAGCCGCAAGATGCAGGGCCATGATCAGGAATTGTTCCGCCAGGTGGGCGTGGAGCCTGCGGAACAGGCGATTATTGCGGTGAAATCCAGCGTGCATTTCCGCGCGCATTTCCAGCCGATTGCATCCGAGGTGATTGTGGTGACCGCGCCCGGCCCGGTGGTGGCGGACCCGGCGATATTGCCCTTTACCAATCTGCGCCCAGGCTTGCGGCTCCGCCCCGGCGATAATCGCGCCTGGGGGTAACTCAGGTGCTTTCCAGCAGCGTGCGCACCGCATCGGGAAAGGGCAGGGGGGCCACCGCACCATAACCCGTGGTGGAAAGCGCGGCGGCCGCATTGGCGTAGCGCGCGGCCTTCAGCGGTGCGTCACTGGCCAGCAACCGCGCGAGGAAATTACCGGCAAAGCAATCCCCCGCGCCGGTGGCATCCAGCGCCGCCACCTTATGGGCCGGAAGGCGGCTGCGCGTTTCGCGTGTGGCGAAAATGGCGCCCTCAGCCCCGCATTTCAGCACCACCAGGGGTGCCAGGCGCAGGTAGAAATCACAGATTTCATCAGGCTTTTGCAGGCCGGTCAGCGCCACGGCATCGTCCAAGGATGGCAGCGCGATATCGGCCATGGCGATGGCAGCATGGATAACGGCAGCGGCGCGCGATGCGGGCCAAAGCCTGAGGCGCAGATTGGTGTCATAGGAAACGCGCACCCCTGCTGTGCGGGCAACTTCCATGGCGCGGAAGGCAGCGTCACAAGCGCTGGTCGAAATCGCCTGGCTGATGCCGGACAGATGCAAGAATTTCGCGCGACGAATGGCCGCTTCCGGCACATCTTCTGAGCTGTAACGCGCCGCCGCGCTGCCGCTGCGATAAAAGCTGAAATGATGCCCGCGCGCATCATGCGTCACGAAATAAATCCCCGTGGGCGCTGAAGGATTGCGGATGACGTTCGCGGTATCCACACCTTCCTCGGCCCAAAGCTGCATGAAGCTTTCGCCCGGCCCATCCTGACCAAGCGCGGTGATCATCCCAACCGACGCCCCCGCACGTGCGGCAGCGATGGCAGCGTTGGAGGTATCTCCGCCATGGCCTTCCAAATAATAGCGCCGCCCATCCGCGCCCGGCTTTTGGGCGTTGAATTCCAGCATGGGTTCGCCAAGGCAAAGGATATCAGCCATGCCCAATGCTTGGCCGATGAAAGGAAGGATTTCAAGCGCGCCGCAAGACGGACTATAGAACCCCCATGATCCGCCTGACCGAATTGCGCCTGCCACTGCACCATCCGGAAGACGCCTTGCGCGCTGCCGTGCTGGCGCGGCTTGGCATTGCCGATGCGGCGCTGAAGGCAATGCAGGTGTTTCGCCGCGGGTATGATGCGCGCAAGCCCCATGCGATCATGCTCGTCTATACGCTGGATGTTGAAGTCGCTGATGAAGCCGCGGTGCTCGCGCGCCATGCGGGGGATCAGCGGATCAGCCCGGCGCCCGATACGGAATATCGCTCTGTCGCCCGCGCGCCGGAAGGTATTCGCCGCCCTGTTGTGGTGGGCACTGGGCCTTGCGGCTTCATGGCGGCGCTATTGCTCGCACAAATGGGGTTCCGCCCGTTAGTCCTGGAACGCGGCAAGGTTGTGCGCGAACGCACCAAGGATACTTGGGGGCTTTGGCGGCGCGGGGTGCTGAACCCCGAAAGCAATGTGCAATATGGCGAAGGCGGCGCCGGCACCTTTTCCGACGGCAAGCTCTATAGCCAAATCCGCGATCCGCGCCATTACGGGCGCAAGGTGCTGGCGGAATTCGTGAAGGCCGGCGCGCCTGAGGAGATTTTGTACGTCTCCAAACCGCATATCGGCACATTTCGGCTGGTTTCCATGGTGGAACATATCCGCGCCGAAATCGAAGCCTTGGGCGGCGAATACCGCTTCGGCGCGCGGGTGGATGATGTGCTGATTGAGATCGATGCCGATGGCTCGCGCCACCTACGTGGCTTGGTTTTGGCGGATGGGGAGGTGATTGAGGCGGATCATGTGATCCTCGCCCTTGGTCATAGCGCGCGGGATAGTTTCGCCATGATGCATGCGCGCGGGGTTGCCATGCAGGCCAAGCCTTTTTCCATCGGCGTACGCATTGAACACCCGCAAGGCATGATTGACCAAGCGCGTTTCGGCCCAAACGCTGGCAATCCGCTGCTGGGTGCCGCCGATTACAAGCTGGTGCATCACGCGAAAAATGGCCGCGCCGTCTACAGTTTCTGCATGTGCCCCGGCGGTACGGTAGTGGCCGCCACCAGTGAGGCCGGGCGCGTGGTCACCAATGGCATGAGCCAATACTCGCGCGCCGAACGCAATGCCAATGCCGGTCTGGTGGTGGGCATTTCGCCCGAGGATTATCCGGGCGATGTGCTTTCCGGCATTGCCTATCAACGCCATTGGGAAAGCGCGGCCTTTACTGCCGGCGGTGGCGATTACCGCGCGCCTGCGCAGCTTGTGGGCGATTTTCTGGCCGGGCGCCCCAGCACGGGGCTGGGTGATGTGCTGCCAAGCTATAGGCCGGGTGTCACGCCGACTGATCTGGCGCTCTGCCTGCCTGATTTCGCCGTTGCGGCTATGCGTGAAGCATTGCTCGCTTTTGATCAGCAATTGCCAGGATTCGCGCGGCCCGATGCGCTGATGACCGGCGTTGAAACCCGCACCAGCAGCCCCATCCGAATCCCGCGCGGGTTTGATTTTCAGAGCGTGAACACTGTGGGGCTGTTTCCAGCCGGTGAGGGGGCTGGCTATGCCGGCGGTATCCTGAGCGCGGGCGTGGATGGCATTCGCGTGGCCGAGGCGCTGGCGCTGACCCTCACCGGCCAGCCCATTCCACGCGACATGAGCCGTGGCGCGGAATCCACCATGACCTACGGCTGAGGCTTGCGGTAACGCGCAAGCCTTGCAAGGCTTCCTGATCAAGTATGAACAGGAGGAAACATCATGCGCGTTGCAAACAAGGTGGCACTGATTACGGGGGCCGCATCCGGCATGGGGGCTGCGACCGCGCGACTTTTGGCGCGTGAAGGCGCCAAGGTGGTGGTCGCCGATATGATGGAAGCCGAAGGCCGCGCCGTAGTCGCGGAAATCACCAAGGCCGGCGGTTCTGCCAGCTACATCGGCCTGGATGTCGCGGATGAGGCGCAATGGGAAGCCGCCATCGCCGCCGTGATGGCTGCGCATGGGCGGCTTGATGTGCTGGTGAATAATGCCGGCATCTCCGGCAGCAATACCAACAACCTTTATGATACGGCGCTTTGGGATCGCATCATGGCCGTCAATGCGCGCGGCGTGTTTCTAGGCGTGAAGCACGGCGTTGCCGCCATGCGGCAATCGGGTGGCGGGTCCATCATCAACCTGTCCTCAATCTCTGGCGTGGTTGGGCAGGAACGCATTCATTGCGGCTATAACGCTTCCAAGGCGGCGGTGCGTTTGCTCACAAAATCTATCGCCGTGCAGGAAGGCGCATCCGGCATTCGGTTGAACACGGTCCATCCCGGCCTGATGCCACCCATGCGCACCAGTGGTGCCACGGCTGACCCAGTGTTTCGTACAAAAATGCTTGGCCATATACCGATGGGCCGCACCGGTGAGGTGGATGAAGTGGCTTACGCTATCCTGTTCCTGGCGTCGGACGAATCATCCTATATGACCGGGTCAGAATTGCATGTGGATGGCGGGTATCTCGCTTCCTGATTTTATGGCTTCGCTGCGCGGATTGGCTTCAGATAACCCGCGCAGCGGTCAGCGCCGCCATTTCGGCTTCGGATAGTTTCAGCCAGTCGCGATAGATTTCACCATTATGCTCGCCCATGGTGGGGCCAAGCCAGCGCACTTCGCCCGGTGTTTCTGAAAGCCGCGGCACCAGATTGGGAATGGCCAATTCGCCAATGCGCGGGTCCTGCATGGTCAGGATATTGCCGCGCGCCTTGTAGTGCGGGTCTTCGAAAATCTCATCAATCGCATAGACCGGGCCGCAGGGCACTTGCGCTTCCTCGCAGGCTTCCAGCAATTCAGCGCGGGTGAAGCGGCTGGTCCAGGCGCCGACATAGGCATCCACTTCCGCACGCGCTGCTTCACGTTGGTGGATGGTGCCCCATTTGCCATCATCGCCAAGCTCCGGCGCGCCCATGGCCGCCGCAAGCCGCGCGAAGATTTTGTCTGACGTGCAGGCAATCGCAATCCAGCGTCCATCCTTGGTTGGGTAATGGCTATGCGGCACGACATTGACGGTGCCCGGCCCCATGCGTTCGCGCACATAGCCCTTATGTTGAAAGGCCGGCGCCAATTCATCCAGGATACGAAAGACAGGTTCGTAAAGCCCAATATCCACCACTTGGCCGCGCCCAGTCTTGCGCCGCGCTTCCATGGCCAGCATCGCCCCCATGGCGCCATAAATGCCTGAAAGATAATCCGGGATGGTGGCAGAACCAGGCGTGACTGGGGGACGATCCGGATAACCCGCCAGATAGGAAAGTCCGCCGAAAGCATTGCCAATACGCCCGAAGCCAGGGCGGCCACTGTAAGGCCCTGTTTGCCCGTAACCTGAAATCCGCACCATGATCAGGCGCGGATTGATCGCATGCAGCACATCCCAGCCAATGCCCCATTTTTCCATTGTGCCAGGCTGGAAATTCTCAACCAGAATATCGGCTTCCGTGCACATGCGCTTCAGCAATTCCGCGCCTTCGGGCTTGCGCAAATCAAGCGTCGCGGATTTCTTGTTGCGGCATTCCGAAAGCCAGGGCAGCGTATCGCCATTGGGTGTGACGGTGCCGAATTTGCGCAAAGGGTCACCCACCACGGGCAATTCCAGCTTGATGACCTCAGCGCCGAATTCCGCAAGCTGCGTGGTCGCGAAGGGGCCGGAAATGAAGGTGGAAACGTCAATGACGCGCACCCCTTCAAGCGGCAATACACGGGGTTCTGGCGCGGCTTCAGACATGGGCGTTTTCCTCGCTATACCGGCAGATGTGATGCCGCAGGCGTGCAGACGTCAAGCGCAGGGCCTGCGCTATTCCGCCGCGCGCGGCGCCTCACACCCCGTATCGCAGCAGCGGCCCGGCTGTTTTGAGACGCGCTTGCCGTCATCCAGAATGCCGCGATCGAGCAGGCGTTCCACGAGGGCTGAGCGTTCTTCGACCGGGTAGTTGCGCCAAATCTCGCGCTTCATCGCCTCAGGGCTGCCGCCGCCATGGAGCGAGATTACCGAATACCAGCCGCCCTGGTTGGATGCGGTCAAATCCTCCATGAAGCGCGCCACGTCCAGGCGTTTCTCCGCCGGAATATCGGCGCGCCCAGCCAGCACTGCGGCAAGGGAAGCTGCGGTTTCGGGATTGTGATCCTCATCCGGGCCAGGCAGTGCGACGATCAACCCGCCTGAGACATAATGCGCCAGCCTGTGCATGTCATAAATCTGCGTGGCCAGCAGCAGCTTACCAATATTGCTGAAGACAGAATCGGGCATCATGGCGCCTGATTCGGCGCGCGTGCCATAAACACTGGCGGCGACACCGCAGGCGAAGAAGCCTTCCACAATCTTGATCAGATCCACCATGGCATCGCGGATATGGGCATGGCGGTCCGTATCCAGGCCGTTCGCTTCAATCATTAAAGCCCCAGCGCCAATCAGCAAATCACCAAAGCCAGCCCGCGCGGCGATGCAGGAATGGCGATGATGCGTGGCGTAGCTTGTCGTTGTGTAGCCGGCTTCGACATGCTCGCCCGCCAAGAACACGCGATCCCAGGGCACAAACACATCATCAAATACCACAACGCCGGTGGCTTGGCCGTATTTGGCGCTGAATTTTGCCGCCGCTTCGCCGGGCCTACCAGCCGGGCGCGCCACAATCATCACGCCGGGCGCATCTGCCGGCACGGCACAATGCAGCGCGAAATCGGCATCCTCGGCGGTCATGGTGCGGCAGGCCATGACCAGGAATTCATGCACATATGGCGCGCCGGTCACAATCGCCTTGGTGCCGCGGATGATGATGCCATCCGCGCGGCGTTCCTTGATATGCACATGCACATCGCGATTGGCCTGCTGGCCGGGCCGCACGGAACGATCACCCTTCGCATCTGTCATGGCGATGCCAAGCGTCAGGTCGCGCGCCTGCACATCATCCAGATAGGCCAGGAAGCGCTGATGCCTCTCTCCGCCATGCACCGCATCAGCAAGCTTGGTGCCCTGATGCAGCGCATTCAGCGCGTCATGCGCAAGGTAGCGTTGCGCGCAGCCGGATTCACGGCAAACCAGGCGCACGGCTTCCAACTTCGCCAGCAGATCATCACGATTGCCATTCACATGCAGCATGCGATTGACGGGCCGCCCGCTGCCTTCCTGCGTGGCGGTCATCAACCCGGCATATTCGGCGCGATGCGCGAAATCATAAGTCACACCAATGGCATTGATGCCTGGCGCCAGCAGAGGCTCATCCGCGACACTCGCCACCTGGCGACCATTCACAAAAACACGCGGCTTCAGCGCCCTGAGCGATTCGCGATAATCGGCGGCAGTCATCAGCATGATAAGGGCTTTCCATAACCGGTTGACGCATAAAATTTAACACTGTTAGAATTTACGCGTCAATGACCCGCCCAGACAAGAACGCCGCCAAGCGCGACCATATCCTTGCCGCCGCCAAGGCGCTTTTCGCCGAGGCGGGGCTTGAGGGGGCGAGCCTTCGCGCCATCGCGGCGCGTGCTGGCTACACACCCGCCGCGCTTTATTTCCATTTCCCCTCGCGTGAGGCGATTTATGCCGAAGTGCTGCGCGACAGCTTGGCGCGCTTGAAGGCAGCGGTGGAGGGGGGCGCGGCGCAGGATGGGTTTCGCGGCGCGGCACTCGCCTTGTTTGATTTCTATGCAGCGTATCCACAGGAATTGGCGCTTGGCTTTTACCTGGGCGGCGGCGGCCTGGCGCCACGCGGGCTGGGGCAGGGGCTTGATCCTGGGTTGAATGCCGCGCTGATGGCGGCGCTAGCGCCGATGCGCGCGCTTGGCGGGCAGGAAGTGGCAACGGAAGCCTTCGCGCTTGCAGTTGGTTTGCTGGTGATGTCGGAAACACGCCGCATCCGGCTATTCGGGCTTTCCGCCCGCGCGCTGATGGAAAGCCATTTGGCGAGGCTGCCGCAAAGCCCGGGCTGATCGGCTTGCCGCACCACCGCCCCTGCGCGATTATGCATCACGGGAAAAGGGAATACGCCAATGAAGCAAATGACGCTGGTGGCCTTTCTGCAGGCGCAGAATTGCTCAAACTATGTGGGCTCCTGGCGCCACCCTGCGACCATGCAGGATTATCTGCGTCCCGAATATTATCAACGCATCGCCCGCACGCTTGAAGCCGGCTGCTTTCATATGGCGTTTTTCGATGACCGGCTGGCCATGCCCGATATTCTTGGCCATGACCATGCGGAAGCTGTGCGGAATGGCATTCGCGTGGTGAAGCTTGATCTGGTTTCGATCCTGACGGCGATGGGGCTCGCTACCTCCAAGCTTGGGCTCGGCGGCACCTATTCCACCACCTATTATGAACCCTTTCATGTGGCGCGAGTTTTCGCGACGCTTGACCACATGCTGGGCGGGCGCGCGGCTTGGAATGTGGTGACATCGCTGAATGACAGTGAAGCGCACAATATGGGCGCGGATGATCATCTGGAACATGATCTGCGCTATGACCGCGCCGATGAATTTCTGGAAGTTGTGCTGTCGCATTGGGATTCCTGGGGCGATGACGCCATCATCCAGGACCGTGAGAGCGGTCTTTTCGCCGATGCCACCAAGGTCCGGCGGCTGGACCATAAGGGCAAATGGTTCAAAAGCCGCGGTCCATTCACCGCACCGCGCACGCCGCAAGGCCGGCCCGTTCTGATCCAAGCCGGCCAAAGCGGTCGCGGCAAAAGCTTTGCCGCACGCTGGGGTGATCTGGTTTTCGTGATCTACCCAAATATGGAAGTCGCCAAGCGCGGCTATAGCGGTTTCAAGGACCAGGTCGCAGCATCTGGCCGAGACCCCGCGACGGTACGCATCTGCCCCGCCGTTTATTGCATTGTCGGCGAAACCGAAGCGGCGGCCCAGGAAAAGCGCGCTTTGATTGATGGCCTGGCCAGGCCGGTTGATGGGCTTTCGCTGCTGTCTGAGGCGCTGAATTATGATTTCGCGTCAAAAGCCTTGGATGATGCCTTCACCGATGATGAATTGGCCGGCATCAAAGGACTGCAAGCGCTGCGTGATCGCGTGGTGGCTTCCAGCGGCAAGCGCAACCCTACCTTGCGCGATTTCGTGGAAATCACCGGGCGCGGCACCATTCGGGAATTCCCGGTATTCTGCGACACGCCCAAGCGCGTGGCCGATGAAATGCAGGCGTGGTTGCAAGGTGGTGCCTGCGATGGCTTCGTGCTGGCCGCCACACATATGCCCGGTACTTATGAGGAATTTGTGCGCCTGGTTGTGCCGGAATTGCAGCGCCGTGGTGTCTTCCGCAAGGAATTCACGGGCACGACGCTCCGCGAAAATCTCGGCCTGCCGCGCGCGGAGCCCTTCGATTGGCAAAGATAACCAAACTACATCCCAAGCACATTCTTCATGCCGTAAAGCGCCGGTGCGCGCCCATGCACCCAAAGCGCAGCGCGCACCGCGCCGGTCGCATAGACGCGCCGATCAAAACTGCGATGCGTCAGGCTGATATGTTCTGAAGCGGCAGCGAAAAGCAGCGTGTGTTCACCCAC
>CAMCZJ010000044.1 GCA_945886995.1 Asaia bogorensis | reverse complement strand
GTCGTGGATATGCCGCCCGCCGATGCGGCGCGCTTACTGGGGGCTGCCGAAGCACTCGCCCGGCTGGGCTGCCGCAGCCGCGCCTGCCGCTTGGCTTCCGCCCGCCCAGCCTGCCGCCGCCGCCTGCCGCCGCGCCGATGGATGCCGCGCACCCCTTGGGCCGTGCCGTCGCGCAGATTTTGGACACTTACATCATCGCCGAAGCAGCCGATGGCGCCTTGGTAATGGTGGATCAGCACGCCGCGCATGAACGCCTGACGCATGAGGCGCTGAGCGCTCAGCTCCGCGATGGCGGCGTGCGCAGCCAGCCGCTTTTGGTGCCAGCGGTCGTGGATATGCCGCCCGCCGATGCGGCGCGCTTACTGGGGGCTGCCGAAGCACTCGCCCGGCTGGGCCTTGAGATTGAGAGCTTCGGCGCCGGCGCAGTGCTGGTGCGGAGCCTGCCGGCCTTGCTCGGCGCTGCCGACCCCGCACCGCTGCTGCGCGACATGACAGAAGAATTGGCGGCGGATGCGGAAAGCACCGCTTTGGAACGCAAGCTGGATGCGGCGATTGCGCGCCTTGCTTGCCATGGCAGCATCCGCGCCGGGCGACGGATGAATGCCGCCGAGATGGATGCGCTGCTACGCCAGATGGAAGCCACACCCCGCGCCGCGACGTGTAGCCATGGAAGACCCACGGTGCTGAAGCTTGATGCGGCGGCGTTGGAGCGGATGTTTGGGCGGCGCTAGCGCCAACAACCAGCGCCCATCAAAACCCAGCGAATTTCAAGACCAGCCCCGCAATCGCGGTGAAGCCAAGGCTGCGCGTGAGCCCCTGCTTCATCGCAAACAGCAGCACCGCCGCAAAAACCGCAAGTGCCAGCGCCGCCGGATCAAGGCTGGTCAGCACTGGCAGATCAAGCCTAATCGGCCCGAAGCTGCTGACCTGCACATCACGGAAAATCACGCGCATCCCAAACCAGAGCGCGAGATTGGCAATCACACCCACCACCGCCGCCGTCACCGCCCCCAAGGCACCTTTTAGGCGCGGCGCAGCGTGGAGCTTTTCAACGAAAGGCGCGCCCAGGAAAATCCAGGCAAAGCACGGCGCGAAAGTGACCCAGAGTGTCAGCACACTGCCCGCCACACCGCCCAGCACGCCATCCGCGCGATAGCCTGCCAGGAAGCCCACAAATTGCAGCACCAGGATCAGCGGCCCAGGCGTGGTTTCCGCCAACCCCAACCCTGCCAGCATTTCAGGCGCAGAGAGCCATTGGTAATGCTCCACCGCTTCCTGTGCGGCATAGGCAAGCACCGCATAGGCGCCACCAAAAGTCACCACCGCAAGCTTTGAAAAAAACCAGGCAATATCACCATAAACGCCTGATCCCAGCAGCAGCACCACGGGCCAAAGCCAAAGCGCCAGCGCAATCAGCCCAGCGCGCCGCGCAGCACCCGCCATGCGCGTGGCGCGTTCCGGGTCGGCCGCGAAGGCGGCATCCAAAAGGGCGGGCGGGCCATCCCTCGCGGCACCATGGCCTGCGCCGCTGAAGGCATCCGGCAGCAAAAAACCAATCGCGAGCGCGCCGAGTACCACGAGCGGAAAAGGCACATTGAACAGCGCGAGTGCGGCAAAGGCTGCGATGGCAAGCGCGACCGGCACCGCCCCCTTCAGCGCGCGCTTCGCAACGCGGAGAAGCGCTTCCACCACCAGCACCAGCACCGCGCATTTCAGGCCAAAGAATAGCGCCGCCACCAGGGGCACATCGCCCAAAGTTGCATAGATGATGGAAAGCGCCAGCATCACCGCCGCACCGGGCAGGATGAACAGCAAGCCCGCTGCCAGCCCACCGCGCACGCCATGCATCAGCCAGCCGAGGTAAGTCGCCAATTGCTGCGCCTCTGGCCCCGGCAGCAACATGCAGAAATTCAGCGCATGCAGAAAACGCGCATCGGATACCCAATGGCGCTGTTCCACCACTTCACGATGCATCACCGCAATCTGCGCCGCCGGCCCGCCGAAGGACAGCAAACCAACGCGCAGCCACACGCGCAGCGCTTCGGCAAAGCTTGGGAAGGGTTGCGTCATGGCGTCACTCAGCCGCCGCTTGCAGCAGGCTTTCGCCTGGCTTCAGCCGCGTAAATGCAACGGGCTGCCATGCGAGCGCCACGCGGCCTTCTTCCAGCCGCACGGATGTTGCCGCAAGCCCCGCGCGTTCATCGCGCGTTTCCGGAAAATCCTCCCGCCAATGCGCGCCGCGTGATTCCTCCCGCGCCTGGGACGCCACCACAATCGCGCGGCTCACCAACAAAAGTGATTTCAGATTGAGCCAATCATGCCAGGTCAGGTTGAAGGCGCGGTTGGCGCCATCAACACCGGAAGCATCCAACTCCGCCTCCAAAGCGTCCAGCGCACTGGTGGCATCGGCCAGCCCCGCCGCATCGCGCAGAATCCCGGCCTTGTCCCACATCATTTCCTGCAAAGTGTCACGCAGTGGCGAAAGATTGCGCGCTGGCCGCGCGAAAGGTGCTTCCAGCGCGGCGATGGCGGCATCAAGCGTGGTCGCATCTGGTGGCACCAGCGCGCCTTCGCGCGGCACCCAGGCGGCCATGGTATCGCCGGCAATACCGCCAAAGACAGTGGAATTCGCAACCCCATTCCCGCCCAGCCGATTGGCGCCATGCACACCGCCGGTATCCTCACCAGCAGCGAAAAGCCCGGGCAAGGCCGTGCTGCCATCAGGGCGGAAGACCAGCCCGCCCATCATGTAATGCGCGGTCGGCACCACCGGCACGCGGCCACCTGCCAAGTCAAACCCCATATCGGCGCAGCGTTCCACCATGCCTTTGAATTCGCGCCGCACGCGGTCCGGCCCAAGATGGCCCATTTCAATCCAAAGCCCGCCCGCCTCATTCACATTGCCGGCCAGGATCTCGCGTTGCATGGATCGGCTAACAATATCGCGCGTCGCACGCTCGGCGCGCTTGTCATACTTCGCCATGAAGCGCTTGCCATCACCACCCAGCAGATAGCCGCCCGCGCCGCGCAAGCCTTCTTCAATGATTGTGCCCGTCATGCGCGTGCCCGGGCCGGCCAGCACGCCGGTCGGGTGGAATTGCACCATTTCCATATCGCGCAAAGCCAAGCCGGCGCGCAGCGCCATCGCCATGCCATCGCAGGATTTATCGCCTGATGGCGTGTGGTATTTATACATGGTGGGCCCGCCACCAGTGCCGAGCATCACGGCCTTGGCCTGCACAAACACCAGACCGCCCGAGCGCATATCAATCAGCAACACGCCCGAAAGCCGCGCACCATCTGCGCTTGGGATCAGCGCCACCGCGCGATGTTCTTCCAGGCGCTGAATGCCGCGCGCCCAAACCTGTTCCGCCAGGCGATTGACAATCTCAATCCCGGTCAAATCGCCCTTATGCACGGTGCGATCAAAAGTCTGCCCCGCAAAGGCCTTTTGATGGATGGTGCCATCGGCGTTGCGGTCGAAAAAACAGCCCCAGCGATTTTCCAATTCACGAATGCGCCGCTGCGCGCCCACCACCAGCGTCCAGGCCAAATCCTGATCATTCAGCCATTTGCCGCCATCAAGCGTGTCCATGAAATGGCGTTCGGCAGAATCACCTTCGGCAATCGCGACATTATAGCCGCCTTGGACCATGCGCGTGCAGCCGCATTTGCCAAGCAGGCCCTTCACCGCAATGGTCACCTCAAGTGCGGGATTGCCGGCCTTGGCATGCAGGGCTGCAAGCAAACCAGCGCCGCCCGCGCCGAGTACCAAGATATCCGTGCTACGCCGCGCGATCTGGGCCGGCATCACGCAGCCCCCAGCTTTTCAAGCACCGCCTGGCGCCGGCGCGCCGCTTCATCATTCACCTTGGCGAATAGGCTGCCACCATGGCTATCCATCGCCACCAGCAATGGCCCAAAACCCTTGATGCGGAATTTGTAGAGGCTTTCGGGATTGAGATCATCCATATCCACATCCTCCACCGCTTCGATCCAAGTGGTCTCCAATGCCGCCGCGCCGCCGACCACAGCCAGATAGGCACCGCCCAAATCGCGAAAGGCTTCAAGCGACCCATCACGCAAACCGCCCTTGCCGATGATGATCCGCACGCCCTCGCGTTCCATCAGCGGGCGGGTGAAGCGTTCCATGCGGTCTGATGTGGTGGTGCCCACGCACACGGCCTCATACCCCGAATGATTATTGCCGACACGTTCCACCTTGCGCAGATTGGGCGCGGTATGGATCACGGCGTGGCCTTGCAGATTGAATTTCGTGCGCCGACCATGATCGAACATATGGATCTGCGTCGCATCCCGAATGCCATAAAGCGTTTCTTCAAGTGTCACCGTATCGCCGACACGTAGCGTGCGGAGCTGGGCTTCGGTAATCGGCATGGGCAGGATGTGGTGGGCCATGTTCATTCTCCGCAATAAGCAGCGCCATCCGGCGCCATGGCTCAAAAGCCGATGCTGATACCCGCGGGCGTGAAGGTCGCACTCGCGCGCCGCGCACTATGGCATTGGATATTCACGGCCACCGGATTCATGGTGATGTGTGTGGCCGCCGTTTCCACATGCACGGCGAAGGAAGTGCTATCACCGCCCAAGCCTTGCGGGCCGATGCCAAGCGCATTCACCGCTTCCGAAAGCGCGGCTTCCAGCTTCGCCCCTTCCGCATCCGTGCAGCGCGATCCCAAGGGGCGCGTGGCCGCGATTTTCGCCAAATGCATGCAAAGATCTGACGTACCGCCAACACCAACGCCCACAATGGTCGGCGGGCAGACCTTGCCGCCGGCCTGAATCACGCGGTCCACCACAAAGCGCTTCACCGCGGCAAGCCCATCGGCCGGGATCAGCATTTGCAGAAAGGACCCGTTTTCCGAGCCCGACCCCTTCGGGATCATCTCAAGCCGCAATTCGCGATCCGCATCGGTGAAATCAATATTGATCACGGGCACACGTTCCCCGCAGGAAGTATGCTCATTCTTTCGCGTGATGGGATGCACCACGGAAGACCGCAGCGGGTGATCGCGCGTGGCGCGCGCCGTACCACGGGCAATGGCTTCCTTCAGCGCAAAACCATCCACCGAGACATTGCGCCCGATCAGCAAATTGAAAATCGGAATGCCGGTATCCTGACACAAAAGATTATCCATTCGCTCCGCCACGCCGATATTCTCGATCATGGTGGCCAGGATGGTCTTGGCGGTGGCATCAGTTTCCGTCGCATCCAGCCGCGTGAAACCGGCCTTGATATCATCGGGCAGGATCTTGCAGGCGCGGATATAAAGCAGCTTGGCCGCTTCTTCGATCGCCTCCGGCGTTACAACCAGTGGCGCGATTTCGGTTTTTGACATCAGGCTCATGCACGCATCCCCCCTGTAAGTATGAGTTTCCCACAAGCGCAGACGGGATGAAAGCGTTTCAAAGCACCAGCGAAAGACCGGACAAGAACAAAAGCCCGAGCAAGACCAGCCGGAACCCCTCCGCCGGGATCACGCGATAGGCGCGGATGCCAAGCCAGGTGCCAAGTGCCAGCGCCGGCAGCGCCATCAGCAGCGTCTTGGCGGTGTCCATCGTGAAAAACCCAGCGTAAGCCAGCCCTGCCGCAGCGATGATCTGCATCACCACAATGAAGGGTTGGAAAATCGCGCGGGCCTCATCCTTGCGCAGCCCCTTCAGGTCCGTCCACATGGAAGGCAGTGCCCCGGAAAACCCGCCAATGCCGCCAAGCGCGCCCGCGAAAAACCCCACCACCGCATCGGCAGGCGACCCCGCCGCCAGCTTGGGGGGCGCCAGGCGGAGCGCAATCCGCGCCAGCATAAAGCCGGCATAGCCCACCAATAAAATCCCGATGCCGGCCACAATTACGCGCGCTTCCACCACACTCAGCGCCCAAACGCCGAAAGGTGTGCCCAAGGCGCCGGCAAAAACATAGGGCTTCAGCACCGGCCAACGAATGGCGGGCCACACCACGCGAAGCGTCACGCTTTGGATCAATAAAGACCCCAGCACCAAGACCGGCGCGATCTCCTGCGGGGTGACCCAGTGATACAGAATGCCGGCCGCCACCAGGTTGAAGGCGAAGCCCGCCAGGCCGGAGCAAAACGCCGCGATGAAGCAGCCGCCGAGCAGCGCCAGAAGATCAAAAGACATTGAACAGGAAAACCAATCCGACCAACAGGGAAAGCCCGAAGGAGGCCGCCACCAGATCCTTCTGCGCCCGCCCCCAGCCCAAAAATTCCAGCGCCATCACGCGCAAACCGCCCGCCAGATGCGCCGCCAGCAGGACCACCAGCGCGGTTTCGGCTGCCTTCACCAAGGGGTTGTCTGTCCAGCGCAAAAACCCATCCAGCCGCGCTTCCCCCTGAATGGCGCTGCCGAGTGCCCAGAAATGCAGCGGCAGAAACAGTGCCAGCAACAGGCCAGAAACCCGATGCACCGCAAAACCAATCCAGCTTGGGTGGGAACGCGCGCGGAAATCCATCAGCTGTAAAGCCCGAAGGCTGCGCGGATGCCGAAAGCCGCCGTCAGCAGGCCAAGCCCAAGCCAGCAGAAATCAAGGCCCCGCCCGCGCCAGCCCAAAGTCTCACCGGCGATATTGCGCAGCCCAATCGCGCCATGCAGTCCCGCCGCCAGGGCAAACACCACATAAAAGCCAAGCCAGGCTTCGGAACCCTGGGTGCGCGCCAGAATCTCCCGCGCGGAAAGCCCGCCCCGCACGGCGATGATGATGGTGACCAGATGCACCAGCACGGCAAGGGCCAGGATCATGGCGGTGATGCGCTGCACCACCCAAAGATGCGCCTGCCCGCGCGCGGCCCTGTCAGCCATGGCGCTTGCCGCCGAACAGGCTCTCCCAGAACAGGGTCCGCTTCAGCCCGGCAATGGCCCCTGATGGGTCAATCTGTTTTGGGCAGCGTTCCGTGCAGGAACGGGTGGAATGGCAGGAATGGCAGCCCGCATCGCCCGCCACCGCATCCAGCCTTTCGCCCCGCGCGCCATCACGCGCATCATTCACCAAGGTCCAGGCGCGGTTGAGCGCCGCGGGGCCAAGATAATCGCCATTCCAGGAAACGACATCGCAGGAAGCGTAGCAAACGGCGCAGCCAATGCATTCAATGCCGGCATCAGCCTCTTGCCGCGCCTTGCTGCCGGGTGCGACCACGGCGAATTCATCCGGCACGGCGCCATCCGGCGCGTCCTTCGGTTGGAAAAACCCTTGCGCGCGCTGCCATTTGTCAAAGAAGGGCGCCAGGTCTGCCGCCAGATCGCGGATCACCGGCAGATTGGCCAAGGGGCGCAGTTCAAGCGCACCATCGGTGCCGACAACCTTGCGCACATGCGTCCGGCAGGTCCAGCGCGCGCGGCCATTCACCGTCATGGCGCAAGACCCGCACATGCCAACACGGCAGGCGAAGCGATAGGCAAGGCTTGGGTCAAGCTCGCGCTGAATATGCGTGACCACATCAAGCACGGACTGATTGTCGCGCGCCGGCACGTCATAACGCGCGAAGCCGCCCGCTTCTTGCCCCCGCCAGACACTGACCTTGAGCTGATTCATGACTGCAAGACTAAGCTGACTGGACAGGCTGTCCAGCCCGTGGCGAGGTAGCTCCCAAGCAAGGAGGAAGCGGTTATGGAACAACGCGGGGCGGATATTCTGGTGGCGGCGCTGAAGCAGGCCGGCGTCAGCCGCATTTTCACGCTTTCCGGCAATCACATCATGACGATTTTCGATGCCCTGATCGGCAGCGGGATCGAGATTGTGCATACCCGCCAGGAAGCCGCCGCGGTGCATATGGCCGATACCTGGGCGCGCCTGACCGGCGAAGTGGGTGTGGCCATGGTCACCGGCGGGCAGGGCCATACCAATGCCATCGCTGCCCTGCCGACTGCCATGGCGGGCGAAGTGCCGGTGCTGTTGCTTTCCGGCCATGCGCCCTTGCGCGAATTGGGCATGGGCAGTTTCCAGGAAATGCGCCAGGCCGATATGGCCGAACCGCTGACGAAGCTTTCCTTCACCGCATCCAGCACGGCAGGGATTGGCGCCGATGTGGCGCGCGCTTTTCGCGTCGCGCGGTCTGGCCGCCCCGGCCCGGTGCATCTCAGCCTGCCCACCGATTTGATGGATGCGCGCATCGCGGCCCCTGCCCTGCCGGAAGCGAGCACCTTCACCGCCGAGCCCATGCCACTTGGTGCCGAGGCATCCCAGGCGATTGCGGGGATGATGGCGGCAGCAGCGCGGCCCATCATTCTGGCGCCGCCCGCTTTGTGCAGCCCACGCGGCAAGCCGATGCTGGCCGCCCTTGGTGCCGCCGCCGGCCTGCCGGTGATCCTCATGGAAAGTCCGCGCGGTTTGAATGATCCCTCGCTCGGCGCCTATGCCGGGGTGTTGGCGGAAGCGGATTTGATCGTGCTACTGGGCAAGGCGCTTGATTTTTCGCTCCGCTTTGGCCGCGCACCGGGCATCTCCGCCGAAGCCCGCTTTATCCAGATTGATCCCGATGCCGGCATAATCGCCCGCGGCGCCCGCGCTTTGCCTGGGCGGATTGCCCTGGCGGCGGTGGCAAGCGCGGCTGAGGCGACGGAAGCACTGACCCGCGCCATGAAACCCCATGCCAATCAGGCCTGGGCCGAGCGTATCAGCACAGCCTTGGCCTTCCGCCCACCGGCCTGGGCGGCTTTGGCGGGGGCGACGGACAGTCCGATCCATCCCGCCACCTTGTTCCAGGTAGCTAAGCCCTTTCTGGATGCGGTGCCTGATTCGGTGTTGATCAGTGATGGCGGGGAAATCGGCCAATGGGCGCAGGCGATCCTTTCCGCCCCGACGCGCATCATCAATGGCCTGGCCGGCGCAATTGGGCCTTCCATTCCCTTCGCCATGGCAGCACGCGCCGCGAAGCCGGATGCGCGCATTATGGCCGTTTTGGGTGACGGCACTTTCGGCTTTCACATGGCAGAATTTGACACTGCCTGCCGCCACAAGCTGCCCTTCGTTGCTGTTGTTGGCAATGATTCCCGCTGGAATGCGGAATATGAAATCCAGAAGCGCGATTACGGCGCCAACCGCACCCATGGCTGCGAATTGGCGCCCGGCACGCGCTATGATCTGGTGGCGGTGGCGTTGGGTGCCCATGGTGAATATGTGACGCGCGCTGAGGATATCGCCCCGGCGTTGGAACGCGCCTTCGCTTCCGGCAAGCCAGCCTGCGTGAATGTGGTGATTGAAGGTCAGCCGGCGCCGAATATCCGGATGGCGTAGCGCTATCAGCCGGGGTACCGGCGCCATCGCGGCAAGTAGAACACTCTCACGGGAAAGCAATGGGCGGTCGCCAAGCAGGAGGCGCCCACGCCACACCAGATTTACAGAATATTAAAATAAAAACTGGTTATAACGTTTTACACATCAGAATTTTTGGGTGATCTTTTACTTGTTTTTGTTATGCCTCATTCTTGCCTAAATTCCCCCTACCACCCTTTGATCCAGGCTATTAGCTTTTTTGTTTGCATTCCCCAGCCCATTCCATTATCCAAAATCCCATGACGACCGCGAAGGATTCGTCGGCACCCCCGGGCCGGCGAGATGGTGCGGACCTCCAGCGTGCTTTGCTGCGGAGTTCCTGCCCCCAAGGGTTTCGTTTTCCCGGGTATTCGGCCAGAGCGGCCTTCAGGCTTTTCCTCAGCAAAGCGCGCCGCGCTTCAGCCATGCTGCTTGTGCTGGTTTTCGGGTTTCTTGGTGGCGCCTGCGCAGAAATGCCGGCACCGGTGACCCAGGGGCCAGACGTGCTCGCCCGCGATGTGAACTCTCCACGCGCTGCCTGCCTCGCTGCCGCCCGCGTGGGAGAGGTCAAACACGGCCTGCCGGAAGGATTGCTCACCGCCATCGCGCTGAATGAAAGCGGGCTGCATGCCTATGCGCTCAATCTGCGCGGCCGTGCCTATTTCCCCAATACCCGAGAGGAAGCGCGCCGGTTACTGCATTCAGCCCGTGGGCGCGGCATGGCCGGGTGTTTTCAAATCAATGCGGGCGTGCATGCCGCGCGGGGTGAGGATTGGCCGCTAGACCCAGCCCAGGCGGCAGATTGGTCGGCCCGCTACCTGGTGCAGCATTATGAAACCTATGGGGATTGGGGCCGCGCCGTGCTGCGCTGGCATGGCGCTTCCCCCCGCCGGGCCGGCACGCAGATCATCTGCCGGTTGCATAGCAAGTTGGAAGTGACGGCGCCGGGCAGCAACCTATTCGCTGATCGCTGCCGCCCTGGCGCGCCGCAATGGGCGCGCGTGCGGCAGAATGGCGCTACCCTTTTGGAAGTGGCGGAAGCCTCCGAATAACCCTTCGGGGCGATCAGGGCGCTGGCCGCACCCCCATCGCCAGCGTTCTTTCATCCATACGCGGTTCGTGGCGCAGACCTTTGCGCAGCCCCCAGGTGTTCAGATATTGCACCAATTGGATCAGCGGTTCTTCATCGGCATAGCGGGCAATGGCTTCGTGCCAAATCTTCTCCCGCGCTGCGTCATCCAATGTGGCGGAACCGCGCGCAGCAAAGGCATCGAAAACCGGGCTTGAAAACCGGGCGTTGTTGTTGGCGCCCGTCAGGCGCTGCCGGTCATGCGTTGCGACCGTATTGACCAGGAAGTTCGAAGCCTCCCCGGTCGAACTACCCCAGGCGCCGATCTGCATGGCGTATTCAATGCGCGCGCGGCGCGGCACAAAGGCAGTCCAGGGCGCGGCATCCACCGCGGTGCGAATGCCAATCCGTGTCCACATTTGCGCCACCGCCTGCGCCAGCCGCGCATCATTCGGCCAGCGGTCATTGGGGGTGTGCAGCGTGATGCGGAAGCCATCCGGATAGCCAGCTTCCGCCAAAAGCCGCTTGGCGCCATCAGGGTCAAAGCGCCGAGGCCTCACAGCAGGGTTATAGCCAAAGGTTCCCTCCGGCAGCCATTGCGCCGTGGCGGTGGCGGCCCCTTCCATCACGCGGTCCACCAGCGCATCCCGGTTGATCGCCATGGAAAGCGCGCGCCGGACGCGCACATCCTTCCAAGGGTTCACCGGCAGGGGCGTGCCGTTATTGTCTGTGATCAGCGGCGTGCCGCCATCGCGCGAATAATCCGGCGCCATATAAACGGTGCGGAGGCTTGGGATCTCCGTGACCGTCACGCGCGGGTCGCGCCGGAGCCTGGTCAGATCGCTGGTTGGGATTTGTTCGATGATGTCCACATCGCCGGCCAATAAGGCCGCGGTGCGCGACGCATCATTCAGCAAAAAGCGCTGATTAGACCGCGCCCAGGGCTCCTTCTCACCCCAATAGCCATCATAGCGCGCGAGTTCCACCCGATCCCCAGAACGATAGGACAGCAGCCGATAAGGCCCGGTGCCGATGGCAGCCTTGCCGGAATTGAAATCCTCACTGCTCGCACCTTCCGCCGCGTGGCGGGCGATGATGCAGACAGAAGCAAGATCAAGCGGCATCAGCGGGTGCGGCGCGCTGGTATGCAGGATCAGCGTATGCGGATCCGGCGTTTCCACCTTGGTGATGGCGCGCAGAAAACCGCCAAAGCCACCCGGGCTATTCGGGATGCCGGCCTGCACGCGGGCAAAGGTGAAGACCACATCATCGGCGGTGAAGGGCTTGCCGTCATGCCAGGTGACACCTTTGCGCAGCTTGAATTCCCAAGATGTTTCGGTCAGCACGCGCCAGGATTCCGCAAGCTGCGGCGATGGGCGCGATTGCCCATCACGGTCCACCAGGCGGTCAAAAATATGGTTGGTCAGCGCGTTATTCGGCCCAACATTGTGGAAATGCGGGTCAATGGTGGTGACCGGCGCGCCTAGGCCGACCGTCAGCGTCTGCGCGCTTGGCGTGCCGATGGCGAACGGCAGCGCAATCAGCGCGGCCAGCAGGGTTTTGGTGGGGTGGTTCATTGTAGCCTCCCGGAAGTTCTTAGTTGGAAGGCTAACGCGGGTTTGCGGGTCCACGCCAGGGGCTGCCAACAAAAAAGCGACTCACCCTGAAGAGTGCCGAAAGCTTACTTCGCCTTGGCAAACAGGCACAAATACTCCCAGGCCATGGTGGCTGCAGCCAGTGCTGTGATTTCCGAGACATCATAGGCCGGCGCCACTTCCACAAAATCCGCGCCGCGAAAATCCACCCCCGCCATGCCGCGCAGAATGGCCTGGGCCTGCCAGCTTGCGAGCCCACCAATTTCGGGCGTACCGGTGCCGGGCGCGAAGGCGGGATCGAGCCCGTCAATATCGAAGGAAAGATAGCAGGGGCCTGTCCCGAGCACATCGCGTATTTGGGAAATCACTGTGGCGATGGGTGTCTGATGCACATCCTGCGCTGAGAGGATCGCGGCCCCCTGTTCGCGGGTCCAGGCGTAGTTTTCCGGCCAGGCGGGGGCGCGGATGCCGACCTGCACCATGCGGTGTGGTTCGATCAGCCCTTCATTCAGGGCATGCCAGAACACTGTGCCATGGGCGAAGCGCTGGCCGAAATTATCCTCGCCCGTGTCCATATGCGCATCAATATGCAGCAACCCAAGCGGCACACCGATCCGCTTTTTCAGCGCCCGCAATAGGGCAAGCGTGATGCTGTGCTCCCCGCCAAAGGCCACCAGATGGGCGAGCCCCATCGCCTGTTCTTCAATCAGCGCCAAGCTTTTTTCCATATCGCCAAGCGCGATCTCAAACTCGCCGAGATCAGAAAGATCAAGCGCGGCTGGCTTGGCGCCGCTGATCGGATGCCGCCCATCGGTCAGCATGCGTGCGGCTGCGCGAATGGCGCGCGGCCCATCACGCGCACCGGCGCGGTTGGTGGTGCCGATATCAAGCGGCACACCGGCCACGCAAAAGGCAGCGCCTCGGTCATGCGGGCGGGCGCCGAGGAAGGCATGCGGGGCAGCAAAGGTGATGGGGGCGGACATGGGGATTTTCTGCAATCCCAAACCCTGGCTTGTCCAGGGGGCGGCGATCGGCGTGATACAAATCCGCCCTGTGACGGGACGCTCGGCAAAGTGGTGCCCGAGCGTCCCTCGGGTTCTTCAGCCTTGGCGTTCCACCATCAGCTTCTTGATCTCACCAATCGCCTGCGCGGGGTTCAGCCCCTTGGGGCAGGTGCGCGTGCAATTCATGATGGTGTGGCAGCGATAAAGCCGGAAGGGGTCTTCCAGATTATCCAGCCGCTCCCCGGTGGCTTCATCGCGTGAATCAGCAATCCAGCGATAGGCTTGCAGCAACACCGCCGGGCCCAGATAGCGGTCGCCATTCCACCAATAGGACGGGCAAGATGTTGAACAGCAGAAGCACAGAATGCACTCCCAAAGCCCATCCAGCTTCGCGCGTTCTTCCTTGGATTGCAGACGCTCCGCATCGGGCGGCGGGGGCGTGTCTGATTTCAGCCAGGGTTCCACGCTGCGGAGCTGCGCGTAAATCTGCGACAGATCCGGCACAAGATCCTTCACCACCGGCATATGCGGCAGCGGGTTGATGCGCACATCGCCCTTCACTTCATCAATGGGCTTGAGGCAGGCAAGCGTATTCAGCCCATCAATATTCATGGAGCAGGAACCGCAAATCCCCTCACGGCAGGAACGCCGGAACGTCAGCGTACTGTCCACTTCGTTCTTGATCTTGATCAGCGCGTCCAGCACCATCGGCCCGCATTGGTCGAGATCAATTTCGAAAGTGTCATTGCGCGGATTTTCGCCGGAATCCGGGTCCCAGCGATAAATCTTGAAATTCTTGACCTTCTTTGCGCCAGCAGCCGCCTTATGCGTCTTGCCGGTGCCGATGGTCGAATTCTTGGGTAGGGTGAAAGTGGCCATCTTATTGTGTCCTAATACACGCGCGCCTTGGGCGGGAAGACCTGCACTTCATTCGTCAGCGTGCGCATCTTCACATCGCGATAATCAAGCTTGACCTCGCGCTTTTCATTCACCCAAGCCAGCGTGTGCTTCATCCAGTTATCATCGTCACGATCAGGGAAATCCTCATGCGCATGGGCGCCGCGGCTTTCCTTGCGCGCTTCGCCGCCAACAACCGTGGTCAGCGCATTGCCGATCAAATTATCAAGCTCCAGCGCTTCCACCAGATCGCTGTTCCAGATCAGGCTGCGGTCAGCGATTTTGATATCGCCATAGCTGCCCGCGACCTGGGCCATTTTCGCGACCCCTTCCTTGAGCAATTCGGAGGTGCGGAACACCGCCGCATGGGTCTGCATGGTGCGCTGCATGGCAAGGCGAAGTTCGGCCACATTGGTGCCGCCCTTGGCGTGGCGCACGCGATCAAAGCGATCCAGGCTGGACTCACCCGCCTTGGACGGCAGCGGCGGCTGGGAAGCACCTGGCTTGATGGTCTCCGCCGCACGATGCGCTGCCGCACGGCCAAACACCACCAGGTCAAGCAGCGAATTCGTGCCAAGGCGATTGGCGCCATGGACGGAAACGCAAGCCGCTTCGCCCACCGCCATCAGCCCCTGCACCACGCGGTCCTGGTCCTTAGCCGTTGGGTTCAGCACTTCGGTGTGAATATTCGTGGGAATGCCGCCCATATTGTAATGCACGGTCGGCAGGATGGGGATCGGTTCCTTCGTCACATCCACGCCCGAGAAAATCTTGGCGGTTTCCGAAATCCCCGGCAGGCGTTCATGCAGAATGGCCGCGCCCAGATGTTCCAGATGCAGATGGATGTGATCACGCTCAGGCCCCACACCACGGCCTTCGCGGATTTCCATGGACATGGCACGAGAAACCACGTCGCGGCTCGCCAAATCCTTGGCCGTCGGCGCATAGCGTTCCATGAAACGCTCGCCTTCTGAATTGGTCAGATAACCGCCCTCACCGCGCGCACCTTCCGTGATCAGGCAGCCGGCGCCGTAAATCCCTGTCGGGTGGAATTGCACGAATTCCTGATCCTGCAGCGGCAGCCCCGCGCGCAGCACCATCCCGCCACCATCGCCGGTGCAGGTATGGGCAGAGGTGCAGGAGAAGTAGGCGCGGCCATAGCCACCGGTCGCCAGCACCACGCTTTGCGCGCGGAAGCGATGGATGGACCCATCTTCCAGGCACCACGCCGTCACGCCACGGCACACGCCCTCATCATCCATGATCAGGTCAAGCGCGATGTATTCAACGAAGAACTCGCAGCCATGCTTCAAGGATTGCTGATAGAGCGTGTGCAGAATGGCATGGCCCGTGCGGTCAGCCGCCGCACAGGCGCGCATCGCGGGGGTCTTGCCGTAATCCTGCATATGGCCGCCAAAGGGGCGCTGATAGATGCGGCCATCTTCGGTGCGGCTGAAGGGCACGCCGTAATGTTCAAGCTCAATCACCGCTGGGATGGCTTCGCGGCACATATACTCGATAGCGTCTTGGTCGCCCAGCCAGTCAGACCCCTTCACGGTGTCATACATGTGCCAGCGCCAATCATCCTCACCCATATTGCCGAGTGCGGCGCCGATGCCGCCCTGCGCGGCGACCGTGTGGCTGCGCGTCGGGAAGACCTTGGTGATGCAGGCGGTCTTCAACCCCGCCGCGCCCATGCCAAAGGTGGCGCGCAGCCCGGCGCCACCAGCGCCCACCACCACCACATCATAGGTATGGTCCACAATCCGATAGGCGCCATTGGAAGGCTTGCTGATCGCATTCATTGCTTCATCTCATCCTGCCAAGCGGCGGGGAATACGCCCCGGACCCGCATTATTCCTCAACCAAAAAACTCACAGCGCGATGCGCAGAACACTCAAGCTCGCGGCGAGCCACAACAAGAAGCAAAGCCCCTTCACCGCATAAATGCCGGCAAGGCGCTGGCCTTCAACCCTCACATAATCTTCGATCACCACTTGTAAACCGGCAGCCGCGTGATGAAACGCAGCCGCCAGAAAAGCGAGCAGCAGCACCGCGTTGAACGTATTGCCGATCCATTCCAGGACCACGACATACTCGGCGCCCATCAGGCGCGCGAGGGAAAAGACCAACCAGATCGAAAGCGGCAGCAACGCGATGGAAGTCACGCGCTGCATCCACCAATGATGCGTGCCGCCCTTGGCGGAGCCCATGCCACGCACCCGCCCCAGCGGGCTGCGAAGTGAACGGATCGAGGCGCTGTCTTCAGCCATGATGATGCTCCCTCAGATCAGGATCAGCAGGAAGGTAATCACGGTCAGAACGGCCGTGCCCATCACCACCAGGCGCCCGGAACGATATGCATCTTCCATGGCGAAACCCTTGCCCGCATCCCAGAACAAATGCCGGATGCCCGCGCAGGTATGATACCAGGCCGCGACGGTCAGCCCGAACAGCGCGGCCCAGCCCAGGATGGACCCGAAAAACCATTGCGCGGCGACAAAGGCCCCCTGTCCCGTGCCGGCGGCGATCAGCCACCAGGACAGCAACAACAACCCGCCACACCACACAACACCGCTGATACGGTGCAGGATGGACAGCAGACTCGTCATTTGCGTCATGTCATAGACTTGCAAATGCGGCGACAAAGGCCGGCGCGTCAGCGTGCCATCGGAACGGCGGCCAACCATGGCCGCTTCCCGAGCATCTTTTATCCTTGCCATCAACCCAACTCCAACGATTCGACTCCGCGCGGAGACCGCGCCGGCGAACTTCTTCTCTGCCTTTTTAAGTGTCGCGTGCCATAGCGTCAAATCAGGCAGACACTCTCCATATTGGCCGCAAAAGATTGACGAATTAGTCATGCAGGCGCAGTTTCAAAGCCTAATCTGACAGGGGCCCCAGGGCTCATGAGCGCTGCAACTTCCGAAGCCCCAGGGGCCGGCCAGGATGCCCGAATCATCGCCCTGATCGGCACCGGGCATTTCCTGTCTCATTTCTATATGCTCTGCCTGCCGCCGCTATTTCTGGTTTGGCGAGAGGAATTCGGCGTTTCCTATGCCGAATTGGGCCTGACCGTCGCGCTCATGAGCGGCACCACGGCGCTTTTGCAAACCCCGGTCGGCTTCGCGGTGGACCGCTACGGCGCCAGGCCCTTCCTGGTGGGTGGCACGCTGATCATGGCACTCGCCATCTCCGGCATGGCTTTCGCGCCGGGGGTTTGGGC
>CAMCZJ010000043.1 GCA_945886995.1 Asaia bogorensis | reverse complement strand
CCTTCTGGCGTGAAGGTATTTCAAGAGCGACTAACGGACGCATTGTAGCGGAAATTGCCCCCTTCGACCGCAGCGGCATCCGTGGCCAGGAAATGCTGTCCTTGATGCGCCTGGGCGTCGTTTCCTTTGGGACGGCACTGCTTGCGGTGGTGAGCACCGAGGAGCCAGAGTTCAACGCCATAGACCTGCCCGCAGTCAATCCAGATATCGCCGCGCTGCGCCGTTCGGTCGCCGCTTTCCGGGGGCATCTGAGCGAAACCCTGCGCGATCGGTATGAGGTCGAACTGCTTGGGGTTTATGTTTATCCCGCGCAGGTCGTGTTTTGTCGTCGGCCGTTTTCGCGGCTTGCTGATCTTTCGGGGCGACGGATCAGGACATCTTCGGTGGGCCAATCGGAGATGTTCGCTGCACTTGGGGCGACACCGGTTGTGATCCCCTTTGCCGAGATTGTTTCCGCGATCAGGTCCGGCGTGGTGGAATGCGCCGTCACCGGGACATTATCCGGCAATGATATCGGCCTGCATGAAGTGACTACCCACGTGCATAGCTTGGCTATCACTTGGGGCCTTTCCATTTTTGGCGCCAATCTCGGCACTTGGAATGCGCTGCCAGAATGGGCGCGCGATACCATCCGCAGTGAAGTTACAAAGCTTGAAGCCGATATCTGGGCCGCAGCCGATCGCGAAACTGGAGAAGGCCTTGCTTGCAATGCTGGCCAGCCAAGCTGTCAGAATGGCAGGCGAGGAAATATGACGATTGTACCGGTGACCGAAGCTGACGAACAGCGGCGGCGCCAATTGCTGACTGATAGCGTATTGCCCGGCTGGGTTAGGCGCTGCGGTACTGAATGCGTGGATGCCTGGAACAAGACCCTGGCGCCCGTACTCGGCATAAGGGCGCGGGCTGAGTAGCGCCGTGTTTTCCACGCGCTTCCTTCGTCATGCGGTCCTTTTTGCCGCGCTCGCGTTGCTGATTGCGCAGATTGTGGCGACCACATTGATGGTGAACCGCGCCAAGGAAGCGCAAATTACTGCGGCCATTGATTCTTTGCATAAGATCGGGCGTTCCACCGAAGCTGCGATCAACCGTTCCTTTGTCCAGGTTGATGCCATGCTGGCAGGCCTGCCTGCGGTGCTGGCGCCGTTTCAGCGTGACGGTCGCTTGGAAGTATCCCAGGTCAATCGTGTGCTGCGCGAATTGAACAATCAAAACTTCACCTATCGGGACATATTACTGATTGGTGCAGATGGGCTGCCGGTTGCAACGGCCTTACCGGTATCACGCCGTCGCCGGTTGTCATTGCCAAGCGCTTCCTCCTTCGCGGAAGTCGCGGCACGTGGAGGAAGTGTCTTGATTGGCGGGCCGGTGCCGAATGCCAATACTGGCGAATGGACACTGTTTTTTGCCCGCAACATTGTCCTGCCTACCCTGGGGCCGGTCATGGCGGTGGCTGAAGTGCCTGTGCCTGTCGTGCAGGCCATACTTTCTGGCGCCGGCGAAAGCTTCGGCTTGCGGGTAACCCTTGAAAGAGATGATGGCACATTACTGGCCTCGGTGCCGCATGATGAAACACGCATCGGCCAGAAGCTGAGCCCTACCGCGTCAGCGATGCGCGGCCAAGAAGCTGAGCGGGAGGTAAAGGGACGCTTCGACGACGAAATGGTCTTGGCGGTTATTCGCCCAACACTCTACCCAGCGCTTGCGGTGGCGGTGACGCTTAAGGTGGATGCTGCTTTGATCGGTTGGTACGCTGATCGTAGTCGCGCGTTCTTGGTTTCCAGTGCTCTTGGCCTGATGATTTTGCTGGTGACTGGCGCTTTGATGGTTGGCCTTAGGCAGAGGGAGCGTGTTGAGGATGAGCGCGCCCGTGCGCGGCGGACGCTTGAAAATGCGCTTGAGTCCATGTCGGACGGCTTTGTCATGTTCGACCCCGACGACCGGCTAATTGCATGCAATAGCCGCTACAAGGACTTTTATAAGATAAGCGGACCCTTCATCGTGCCCGGCGCTCTTTTTGACGATATCATGCGTGAGGGCGCGCTGCGTGGGCAGTATCCCCAAGCGCAGGGCGATATCGAGAAATTCGTATTGGAAAGCAAGGCGTTCCATCGCGGTAACCACCCGCCCATGGAACGGCTATTGCCGGATGGCCGGTGGGTGCTGATCACCGAAAGGCGGACACCTGATGGAGGGGTGGTGGGCATCCGTACGGATATAACGCCCTTGAAGCGGGCTATGCATGATCTGGCTACAGCGCGCGATTCCGCACGCGCCGCCGGTGAGGCCAAAAGCCAGTTCTTGGCGCGCATGTCACATGAACTGCGCACACCCCTTAACGGTATCCTCGGATTTTCGGAACTGCTTCTGGAAGATGGGCGTCTCGATCATGATCAGCATGAGAAGGTACGTAACCTGCATGGTGCGGGTAAGCACCTGCTTGAACTTGTCAATGATCTACTCGATCTGACCAAGATTGAGTCTGGGCGAATGGAATTCGCCTCTCGTCCCTTCCTATTGCAGGAGGTCGTTCAAAGCTGCGCCTCACTTGTGGCACCCGATGTGATGCGCAAGAAACTTCAGTTCAAGCCAGATTTTGACGAGAGGCTGCCGAAGGCGTTGATGGGTGATCCAACGCGGCTGCGCCAGATCATTCTGAACCTGCTTTCCAACGCTGTGAAGTTTACACCTGACGGCGGTAGCGTTTACTACAGGGTAAAGCGGAAAGACGCTGAGAGACTACGCATTGAAGTGCAGGATACAGGGCCCGGCATTTCACCCGAGAATCAGCGCCTGATCTTCCAAGATTTTGTGCAACTTGTGTCCAGTACGCAGAATGATGTCTTGGGTACGGGGCTCGGGCTTGCCATAACATCACGTCTTGTGAAGCAGATGGGCGGCGAGATCGGCTGCAAAAGTAAGCCGGGTAGCGGTTCCCTGTTCTGGTTTGAGATTCCAGTTTTCCTGACCGAGATGCCGGTAGCGAAGGAGGCCCCAGGTGTAAGCCAGGCAACCCCACCTGCCTTCCATAAGCGTCACGTTCTTGTGGTTGATGACGTCAAGGCAAATCGTGATGTGGCGGGCGCTCTGCTCGCCATCATCGGGCATGAGGTAAGCTTTGCGACTAATGGATTAGAAGCGCTTGAGAAGCTTCAGGCCAGCGATTTTGATGCCGTTCTGATGGATCTGCAGATGCCGCAGATGGATGGTTTTGCCGCAACACGTGCCATAAGAGCAATGGCTCCACCACTTGGCCGAATTCCGATTTATGCTCTCACGGCATCCATGATGCCTGAGCAAATTGCCGCAGCACATGAAGCCGGCATGAATGGGCACATTGGCAAGCCATTGAGTCGAGAAACCTTGACTGTAGTGCTTAATGGCCAACAAAGCCGCGCCGAGAATTCTGCCCCTGCAGCGGGGGACGACGCGTCTTCAGCGCTGGCGATATCAGCAGATCAGCCATCCATTGATGTCCATGTCCTTGAAGTATTGAAGGATGAATTGAAGGGCGCGGCTGGTGGAGTTGTGCGCGAATTCATGATTGAAATGAGAACAATCCGTGACAATTTTGTGCAAGAATTGGCGGGCAGTCAGCCGCGACCGAACATTATTGCTCACGAGGCGCACCGCCTGCTCGGGGCGGCGCGCACACTTGGGGCCCAGGCGCTTTCAGCGGAATTGAACGAGTTTCAGAAGCGCCAACCGCGGGAGAGCGCCATCTTCCATGCGGAGAATACGAATGCGCTAAAGCGTGTGATTGAAGAGACTGATGTGGCTTTGCGCGTCCTTGACGCCTTTTGCCAAGAAGCTTTCGTCGCCGAGAAAGCCTGATGCCTTTCTGGAGAGTGGTGCCAGCCTGATCCGCGAACAAACGCTCCAAGAAATGCGTTGCCGTGCCAAGGGAAAACAGCGTGCCTTTCGGCAAATCAGCTAAGAACCTTGCTCCTTTGGACCCAAACCCATCATTCGCTTCAATCCAGCCCATTGCTGACCAAGCCACCCCCCTGTGGCAAGCACTTCAGGTGCATCAGGGTCCCCGGTTCTGGGATACACATTGCGTTCAAAATCGGCGGTACCGAAGGCCCAGTCCCAAATCGGGAAAAGTACCGCATAGTTCTTGCCGTGATCGGCTGTTGAAAGAATACCATGATGAAGGCGGTGATAGCGCGGCGATACCATCAATCGTTCGCCGATCCGGCCAAAAGATAGCCGGATGTTGCCATGGGAGAATGCCTCAACCAGCCGCATGAGAAGAAGCAGCAGTGGAAATTGAGCGGGTGTCACGCCAATCAGCAGGGCGATTGTGCCGAACCAAAGCGCTGCTATTGCCTCATCCAGGATGTGGTTGCGGTCATCGGTCCAGAATGTCATTTGCCGCTGCGCGTGATGGATTGAATGCAGCGCCCACCACCATCCGATGCTGTGTTGTAGCCGATGGCGCCAATACTCGCCAAAATCCAAGATCACGACATACAGGAAGAAGGTCAACAGTGGCGCTTCGCGCAGAACTGGAAAGAAGGTTTCAAGTTGGGGTGCCACAAAGCCAGTTTCAGCCAAAGCTCCTTCCAGCTGGCTTTGAAGGGTCGCCAGAAAAACAAAGGCAAGTAGCGGGAAGATACCCAGCCGTGCGAGCAAGGTATAGACAATATCGGTCCGGATGGCGCGCCTATCCGTCACGGGTTCCACCGGGCGCCATGCCTCCAACGGGCGGCAGACCACGTAAATCACCAGCACGCCGAAAAGGCTGAAAAGAGCGAAATCCACCCATTCCAACATTTCGTCAGCGATATTCATCATGTCTGTGGCATAGAGCATCGGCTGAAGCATTGTTTCGAAAATCCAGCCGGTCAGCCCGGTGTGCAGATCATCAAGGGTTTTGAACATGAATCAGCGCCTGCCTTCCGCAGTCAGGGGCGCGAAGCAGAACCCCTTCGACTGAAGCCCCGTCAACACATTTTCCAGAATATTGGCATAGGGATCCTTCCGGCTACGAACCCCCCAATGCATGACCAGGACCTCACCATCGCGAATGTTCCTGAGCGCCTGGTCGCGCAGCACCGCATTCGGGTGCGTGTCGCTGTTCAATTCGTCACCCAGGAAGCCGTTTCTGGTCCATCCCTGATGACGAAGTCCGCATGTTTCAGCGAGGCGCAGTGCGTTCGGTGTGGTTATGCCGCCTGGCGCGCGCCACAGAGGCAAGATCACGGCGTCCGGTGCTGCGGAGCGGAGCCGCTCAATCGGCGCCGCAAGCTCTCGGCACATGGCCTCCTGATCAAGCTGCGCCTCACCCCCGCCGCTACGCGCGACATAGCGCACCACGCCTGGCGTGGGGTCTCCACGGAAATACCAGTGCCGATCCGTATGGCTGGCGAAGACATGGCCTTCTTTGGCGCGGGCGCGCCAAAACTCCGCCCAGCCAGGATCAAGGCTACGATCGCCGCGATACGTTGGCTCATGCGCAACGAAGAGCGTGGCGCGAATGCCGCGACGGTGGAGGATTTCGGCGATCTTATCCGCTTCTCTCCCCCAGCCCGTGTCAATGGTTAGGTAGACCGTGCCGGCGGGGCAGGCGGCAGATGCCTGTGCCAAGGCAGGCATAGGCAACCATGGGCATAACGCGGCCAATGCCAGCATCGCTTTCCGCATGTTCGCGATCATCGCGAAGCCCCTATCATTGCGTTGCGCGTGGCTGCACGAAAATACCATGCGGACTGCGGCCAACACGAATGGTTGAGACATCACCTGTATTGGGATCAAGCCGTGCGATACGGCCGGCCCAGCGCAAAGTGGCCCATACCGCCCCATCGGGCGCAAAGGCGATGCAATCCGGCCCGCCCGGAACCTCATGGATGCGGCGCACTTCCAAGCTATTCGGATCAATCTCGGCAATACGGCTTTGCACGCGGCTGGTGGCCCAAAGCGTCTTGCCATCTGGCGCCAAGAAAATCGTATGTGCGCCGCGGCCAATACGGATGGTGCTTTCCACCTGTCGCGTCTCGGGGTTGAGCACAGCAAAATGGTCACGGCCCATAATGCCGATGATCAATTTGCCATGATGCCAGATAATGCCGGCGGGTTCTGGCCCCACTGCTGCCTGCCAAATGACGCGCCGTGCCTGAAGGTCTATGGCAATGACATTGCCGTCGCCTTGAATGGTAATGAATGCAAAGCGAGAATCGGGGCTGAACGCGATGTGGGATGGCTTATTGCCGACCCGCAATCGTTCCAAAAGCCGCGGTCCTTCGGCGTCATAGATATCCACTTGGCCGCGCCTTAGGCTGGCAATCACCAGAAGGCGGCCATCAGGCGTGAAATCCAAATGATAAGGGTTTGAAATGCGTTCACGGCGCAGCACATTGCCGGTGGCAGGCTCAACGAAAAGAATTTCATTCCCAGCCGAATCGGCGATCAGCAATTCCCGCCCGCCCGGGGCCAGCACCAAATGATGTACTTCGCGCAGGCCCTCAATACGCCGCACTTCCTCACCGGTTTTGGCATCAATCTTGACTATACTGGGATCGGTTGAGTTCAGAACATAAACCAGATCGGCCCGCGCCTGCGCGCATAGGGCAAGCAAGCCCAGGCCAAGACCAAAAAACACGCGGATCATGATGTGGCCACAGGTTCAAAGGTCAGGGCCACGCCATTCATGCAGTAGCGCTGGCCAGTGGGCGGCGGCCCATCCGGAAAGACATGGCCAAGATGGCCGCCACAATGGGCGCAATGCACTTCGGTCCGCACCATAAAGAGCGAACGATCCATATGGGTAGCGACGGCGCCTTCCAACGGGGCGTAGAAGGAAGGCCAGCCCGTGCCGCTTTCATACTTGGTCGTCGCATCAAAAAGCGGCGTGCCGCAGCCACCACACAGGAAACGACCGGGGCGCTTTTCCGCATTCAGCGGCGATGTGCCTGGCCTTTCGGTGCCGTGCTGGCGCAAGACGCGAAAGGCTTCCGGGGAAAGAGCTGCGCGCCATTCGCTTTCGGTCTTTTGGATCGGAAAGACCTCATCTGGCTGCTTGTTTTGCTTGAAAAAAACCATGCGTCCTTATGCCCCCTGGTCGGATTTAAGCAACTGGGCAAAATTCTTGCGAAATTTCAGGACTTTCGGCGCTACAACGGCCTGGCAGTAGCCAGACCAGGGGTTGCGCGCGAAATAATCGTGATGCTCGGGCTCCGCCGGCCAGAATTGGGTCAGCGGCACGATCTCGGTCACGATCGGGTTGCCCCAAAGCCGCGCGGCGGTGATCTCCGTCATGACTTCACGCGCGGTGGCGTCTTGAGTGGCGTCATGCGTCAGGATGATGCTGCGGTATTGCGGGCCGATATCTGCCCCCTGGCGGTCCCTGGTGGTGGGATCGTGGATGGTGAAAAATACCTTCAGCACCTCCGCAAAGGATACCATTGCCGGATCATAGCTGATCTGCACAACCTCGGCATGGCCGGTGCGTTTGCCGCAAACTTCCTCATATGTGGGATTGGCAACATGCCCGCCCGCATAGCCTGAAGTCACGGCAGAGACGCCCTTCATGCCGAGGAACACGGCCTCTAGGCACCAGAAACAGCCGCCCCCCAGCGTTGCCTTTTCCATGCGGTTCCAGCCTTCCTCAAGATTTGCATCATGGCCCTTGAAGCACTCATGTAGGGCTAATTGGCAAATAGGGCCAGTATATCGGCAAGGCTACCGCCGCCTGCAAGGATCACGTCATCTCCTGTGCCGCCCTGGAAGCTATGGCTCAGCCCATTGCCGACCATGATGGACCCGCCAGGTCTCGCAACAAGGGTAAGATCGCTCACCCCCGCAGCAACCATCAGTACCTCAACCTCGCTGGCCAGGGCGATATTGGCTGAGGTGATAATGGTGTCCTGCCCACCCCCGGCATTCTCAATGATCTGATCCTGCGAATCGATGAAGAAGTAGAGGTCATTGCCGGTGCCGCCCGCCATGGTGTCGGCGCCTTCGCCACCATCCAGCGTGTCATTGCCGGCATCGCCGGAGATGGAATCCTGCCCGACGGCCCCGATCAGCAAGTCTCCCTCCGTGCCGCCGAAAAGCGCGTCATCATGCTCACCGCCATACAGCGTGTCGGCACCTGCGCCCCCCCATAGCCTATCAACCCCGGCGCCGGCGGAGAGGTAATTCGCCAAGCCATCGCCAATGAGTTGGTCATCACCGGCCCCGGTGGTCACATGCTCAATCCCCTGCAATTGATCACTGCCCGCCGCACCTGTGGCTATGCCATTAACGAGATTAACCGCGACGTTCTGGCCGAATTCAGACAGATCAGCATAACTGACCCAGTCACCCGCACCATCGCCACCAATCAGAAGATCAGCGCCCGCGCCGCCTTGCAGCGTATCATCGCCGACCTCACCCTGGATCGTGTCATTGCCAAATCCGCCTGTAAGCTCATTGGCCAGCGCATTGCCGATCAGAAGATTATTGCCTTCATTGCCGGAACCCCGCAGGGCAGTCCCGGTGGATGAAAGAATCAGGGTTTCGATGTCAGCTGGAAGGTAGAAATCAATGCTGGCGGAAATCGTATCAATGCCTTCCCCGGTATTCTCCAGCGGCAGGTCATCGGTACTTTCGATCTGATAGAAATCATTCCCAGCGCCGCCTTCAAGAACATTTTGGCCCGTGCCACCGGCAAGCGTATCATTCCCAGCGCCGCCCTGAAGGTAATCGTCGCCCTCATTGCCCATGAGGCTATCACTGGCGGAGCCACCAAACAGGTAATTGCCGTCCAAGCCGCCAATCATAGTCATCGCGGCGCTGGCCGCACGCGCATCCACGGCTTCAAAACCAGCAAGCCAGGAACCGTTGCTCACCTGGTTTTCAGAGAGCCCAAGATGGATAAAGATCCCCATGGAGATATTGAGCCAATCAAACCCTTCCCCGCCATCCAACCAGTCATCGGTATCCTGCAGCACAAGTCGGTCATCACCACCGCCGCCATCCAGCGTATCGGCGCCGTGGCGGCCCATTAGGCTATCGGCACCATCGCCGCCGGACAGCCAGTCATTGCCTGCGCCACCATCCAGCGTGTCGCTGCCATCCGCGCCGAAGAGCAAATCCAGACCATCGCCGCCAAATAGCTGATCAAGACCGGCGCCGCCAAAAAGCGAATCATTGCCGACTTCGCCATCCAGGTAGTTGGAGGCTGCAGCGTCATCCATGTCTTCAAGTGTTGGGCCATCAGCGAAGAGCGCATCATTCCCATCGCCGCCATAGCTCCAATCATCGCCGGCACCACCCCAAAGCTGATCATGGGCGCCGAGGCCGGAAAGCGTGTCGGCCCCAGCGCCGCCAGAAAGCCAATCCATAGCCGCCGCGCCAAGCAGCAGATCTGCACCGCCAAGGCCAAATAATCTTGACCCTGACGGGATGGCTGAGATCACTTCGTCATTCGCGGTACCAGCCAAGCCGGCGAAGCTGCCTACGCTAGCCCATGAATGAAAGCTTTCGAGTGCGAATGGTGCGGTGACAAGGCGGATCAGGAGATCCGCAGTGCCGAGCGCATTATTCTGGTCAAGGTCAATGACGATCCAGCCACCCGGCATCGTATCCGTGCTTGCCGCAGGAAGGTACCAGGCTTGCAGATACCCCAAGCCCAGTTCCTCGCCGGGTAGCATAAGCCCTGGCAGGGGCCCATTACTGACCGGCAAGGCGCCGCGCCAAATCAGCGGTGCTGGTCCCAAGCTTCCTTGCAAAACACCATTGCTCAGGCCGAATGAAAGCGAATCCCCCTGCGTGCTGGAGAAATCGGCGATGGTATCAGCCGCCAGGAAATTGCTGGCCAGTGACGGGCTTACGGATAGATCAATGAGGAAGGTGTCGGCATCATTGCCGCCAACCAGCCAATCCCCGCCGCCGCTGCCATTCAAGGTATCCCAGCCATTGCCACCAAGCAGGGTATCGTTGCCGGCATCACCTTGCAGGCGATCCGCCAGATCACCGCCATCGAGGGAATCATTGCCCTCACCGCCCGAAAGCTGATCCACGCCACCAAAGCCAAGCAGGGTGTCATTGCCGGCGAGCCCTGCAAGGCTATCATCCGTTACGCCGGGGCTTGAGAGAAAATCATTGCCTGCGGTACCGGCGGAGGAGCCGGCATTCGCGGTGACCGAGAGTAGCCACGTACCGCCCGATTTGATGTGAAGAAAAAATGATTCATTAGTAACGGTATCTGAATCATTGAGAGCTTCCGTGAAGGGAGACTCATTGGAAACCATAAAGGGCAGAAGGTTTTTTTGCGATGTGAACATTTTTTGCTCCACACCGAATTATTGCCATTATGAGATTGATATTTGGAAAACAGGCGCGCTTTTTTTGTGTTGCCTTGCGCTACAGTTGAGCTTTCGGTTATACCTAATTGGGAATAACGAAGGGTTCCCATGCGTCGCCGTGCCCTGCTTCTTGCGTTTGGTGCAGCCCCCTTGCTTGGCAGGCAGGGGGGCGCCGCGCCCGCGCCGCTGATTGCGGCCGCTGCCAGCTTGCAACCCGTACTGGAAGAAGCGGCAGGGCTGATTGCTGCGGAAACCGGGATTGCGCCGCGCTTGGCCTATGGTGCCAGTGGCAATTTGGCGCGGCAGATTGCGCAAGGCGCCCCTTTTGAAATGCTGCTGGCGGCGGACGAAATCAGTATTCAGAAACTCACCGAAGCGGGGCATACGCGCGATGCCGGCCATGTCTTTGCGGTGGGTAGGCTCGCGCTGTTTGCCCCGCGCGGTTCGGCGCTTGATCCCGCTGCTGGGCTTGAAGCGCTCCGCCCCTTGCTCGCGGCGGGGCGGGTGTGGCGCTTTGCCATCGCCAATCCGGAAATCGCCCCCTATGGCCGCGCTGCAGAAGAAGCCCTGCGCCTCTTGAACCTTTGGGAGGCGCTGCACCCGCGCCTCGTGTTTGGCGAAAACATCGCCCAGGCGGCGCAATTCGCCATGATGGAAGGGGCGACTGGCGGCTTGATTGCGCATTCTCTGGCGCTATCGCCCGCAGTAAAGGCGCGCGGTGATTTCAGCCTGGTGCCTGAGGCTTTGCACGGGCCGCTCCGCCATCGCTTGGCGCTCACGCGGCGCGCCAGTGAAGCGGCGGTCCGCGTGCAGGCGTGGTTGCTCTCGCCCCAGGCGGTAGCGCTTTTCGCGCGCCATGGCTTGCAGGCGCCCTGAAGAATGGACTGGCCCGCGCTTCGACTTTCGCTCTGGCTTGGCCTTGGCACGGTGGTGATCCTTCTGCCCTTGGCGCTGTGGCTCGGGCGCTTCCTGGCGCTGCGGCGCTTTCGCGGGCAGGGCGTGGTTGAAGCGGCGGTGGCGCTGCCGCTGGTGCTGCCGCCGACTGTGCTTGGCTTTTATTTGCTGACCGCCTTTGGCGCCGGCACCTGGTTCGGTGGCGCCTTCCAGGCGGTATTCGGCCGGACCCTGGCCTTTTCCTTTGAAGGGCTGCTGCTGGCGAGTGCCATCGCCAATATCCCCTTCGCGGTGCAGCCAATCCAGAACGCCTTTGGCGCCATCCCGCCCAATCTGCGCGAAGCGGGTGCGACTTCCGGCATGACCCCCTGGGCAGTGTTCCGGCGGATTGAATTGCCCTTGGCGTGGCCCGGCATAGCCACCGCCATTGTGTTGACCTTCGCCCATACGCTTGGCGAATTCGGTGTGGTGCTGATGGTGGGCGGCGCCATCCCTGGCGAAACCCGCACCGCCGCCATTGCCATTTATGATCGCGTGCAGGCTTTTGATGATGCCGCTGCCGCCAGCATGTCGGCCCTGCTGCTCGTGATCTGTCTGGTGGCGCTGCTGCTGGTGCAGCGGCTCACGCGCGGAATCGGGCGCCGCCGCCATGGCTGATGGTGGTCTCAGCCTGCGCCTGAAGGCCACGGCGCCGATCGCGCTTGACCTTGCGCTGGACTGCGCCCCGGGGGAGCTACTCGCGATTATCGGCCCGTCAGGCGCCGGCAAATCCACCACGCTCCGCGCCATTGCGGGGCTGCATCACCCCGAAAGCGGCCATGTGTTCTGCGACGGTGAGGCATGGCTCGACACAAGCCGCGCGCTTGACCTGCCGGCGCATCGCCGCCGTGTGGGGCTGGTGTTTCAGGATTACGCGCTGTTTCCGCATATGACAGCGCTGGCCAATGTCATGGCCGCAATGGGACATCTGCCCGCTGCCGAGCGTGGCCCCCGCGCCGCCGCCCAGCTGGCGCGCGTGCATCTGGCAGGGCTTGAACAGCGCCGCCCAGCTGAACTTTCCGGCGGGCAGCAACAGCGTGTCGCCGTGGCGCGGGCTTTGGCGCGCGACCCTGCCGTGCTGCTACTGGATGAACCCTTCAGCGCTGTGGACCGCGCCACGCGCCGGCGCTTGCAGGTGGAATTGGCCAATCTGCGCCAGGGGCTTGCCATCCCAATCATCCTGGTGACGCATGATTTGGATGAGGCCGCGTCGCTCGCGGATCGAATGCTGCTGCTGCATCGGGGCCGCGGGCTGCAAACGGCGCCGCCCGCGGAAATGCTGGCCCGCCCGGCCTCAGCCGAAGTCGCGCGGCTGCTTGATCTGTGCAATCTTTTTACCGGCGTGATCCTGGCGCATGAGGATGGCCTCACGCGGCTCCGCTGGGGTGATCAAATGCTGGAAGCGGCCCCCATGCCAAGCCTGCCGCCTGGCACGGCCGTGGATTGGCTGATTGGCGCGGGCGGGGTGGTGCTGCATCGGCGTGGTCGGCCTTCGGCGGGCGAAAGGGAGAACCCGGTGTCCGGCACCATCATCGCGCTATTGCCGATGGGCGAGGAAATGCGCGTGACCCTGGATGTGAGCGACCCCGAAGGCCGACAATTGACCTTCGCCCTGCCGCGCCATGCCGCGCAGCGTAACGCGCTTGCAGTGGGTGAGGCATGCAGCGTTTCCCTGCTGCGCGATGCGCTGCATGTGATGCCCCGGCCATGAAGGACGCCGCGCTTTGGCTGCGCCTTGATTTTGCCGATGGCCGCGTAGGCCCGGGCAAAATCACGCTACTGGAAGCGATTGCCGAAGCCGGTTCGATCAGCGCCGCCGCGCGGTCGCTCGGCATGTCCTATCGCCGGGCCTGGGAATTGGTGGCGGAGCTGAATGAGACCTTCTCCGCCCCGGTAGTGGAGCGCATCACCGGCGGCGCCGGGGGTGGCGGGGCACGGCTGACCCACCTTGGGGAAGCGCTGGTGCTGGGCTTTCGCGACATTGAAGCGGCGGCGAGCCGCGCGGCGGCCCAGCATTTGCGCCGTTTGGCGAAATCCTGAAGCGCGGCACCTTGCGGTAGCGGCCTGGGCGCGCTGCAATGCGGGCATGAGTGACACCGCAACCGCCCCCGCCCGCCCGGCTTCCTCGGTCATGCTGCTGCGTGATGGGAGGCGCGGCATGGAAGTTTTCATGGTGGTGCGCCACCGCCAGATTGATTTCGCGTCTGGCGCCTTGGTGTTTCCCGGCGGGCGCGTGGAAGCGGCTGACAAGACACTCGGCGGCGGCGACGCCCACGCGGCCCTTCGCGTCGCCGCCATCCGCGAGACCTGGGAAGAATGCGGTGTCTTGCTGGCCGAGGAAGGCCAGGCGCCGGAAGCCGCGGGCGAATTCGCCGCCATGCTTGCCGAACGCCGTCTGGTGCCGGCGATCTCAACTCTCGGGCATTTCGCGCATTGGATCACGCCGGTGGAAGTACCCAAGCGCTTTGACACGCATTTCTTCCTGGCCGCAGCACCCGAAGATCAGGCCGCGGTGCATGATGGGCATGAAGCGGTGGATAGTGTCTGGATCAGGCCGGCTGATGCTTTGGCAGAAGGCATTGCCGGCACCAAGAAGCTCGTGTTCCCGACACGCATGAACCTGACCAAGCTTGCGCGGCACGGCAGCGTGGCGGAAGCCTTCGCCGCTGCGCGCGCCAAGCCCGTGGTGACCGTATTGCCCGAACTTGTGGGCATGACCCCTGAAGGGCGCATCCTGCGCCTGCCTCGCGCAGCTGATTATGGCGGCGAGGAATTCCTGGCGGGCGACCCGCCTTCCATGTGATGGAGAACCCAGCCATGCTGCCTCGCCGCCTTCGCTTCGGCATTTTCTTGGCCCCGTTTCATCGGGTTGGCGACAACCCGACGCTTGGGCTCACGCGCGATTTGGAATTGATCGAATGGCTTGACCATTTGGGTTATGATGAGGCCTGGATCGGGGAGCATCATTCCGCCGGCTGGGAAACCATCGCGAGCCCGGAAATCATGATTGCGGCGGCGGCGGAACGCACCAAGCACATCAAGCTTGGCTCAGGTGTGACCAGCCTGCCGTATCACCACCCGCTGCTGGTGGCGCAGCGCTTTGTGCAGTTGGATCACATGACGCGCGGGCGCGTGATGCTGGGCTGCGGGCCGGGCGCGCTTGTCTCTGACGCATACATGATGGGCATTGATGCCGCGCATCAGCGCCGGCGGATGGATGAATCGCTCAATGCCATCACGCGGCTTTTGGCCTGCGAAGAACCGGTGACGATGGAAACCGATTGGTTCACCTTGCGTGAGGCGCGGTTGCATTTGGCACCTTATTCGGAACCGCGTTTCCCAATCTCGGTCGCGTCCTCCACCACGCCATCGGGCGCACTGGCAGCGGCGAAATATGGGCTTGGGCTGATATCGCTGGGTGCCGGGCTGCCGGGTGGGCCGAAGTCACTCGCCGGGCAATGGCAGATGGCGGAAGCGGAAGCCGCCAAGCATGGCCAGAAGATGGAACGGCGCAATTGGCGCCTGGTGGTCAATCTGCATTGCGCTGAGGATGATGAACGCGCGCTGCGGGATGTGCGCCATGGTGAGGCTTTGGAGACGCTGACTTATTTCAGCGAAACCCTGGGCCGGCCACCGATGCGTTCCGAAGACCCGCTGCGCGATGGCTTGGCGATGGGGTCAACGCTGGTGGGATCACCGGAAACAGTGGCGGCGGGGATTGAGCGTTTGCTGAGCTTCACGGATGGCGGGGCAGGGGGCGTGCTATTCCGCGCCCATGAATGGGCCGATCGGGAAGCGACCATGCGTTCTTTTGAGCTTTTCGCGCGTTGGGTGATGCCGCGCTTCCAAGGCTCGCTCGTGATGCCGCAACAATCGCGCGATTGGGTCAGCGAAAATCGAGAGAGCATCTTTGCGCCGAATATGGCAGCGCTGAAGCAGGCCTTCCGTGATGCGGGGCAGGATGCGCCGGAGATGTCGCGGCTCAAGCTGCATACCGGCAAGGTTGAAGTGCCGCAGGTTTGAAGCCCATGATCACGCGGCGTGGCTTGGCGGCGGCGGCCTTGGCGCCGCTCGCCGCGCCAGTTGCGGCGCAGGGCCGGGCTGTTAGTCGTATTGCTTTCGGAACCTGTGCCGATGAGAAGCTGCCGCAGCCGATCTGGCGTGCGGTGCGTGCCTGGCAGCCGGAATTCTTCATCTTCGCCGGCGATAATGTCTATGGCGGAGTGCGACGGCATGATCTGGCCGAATTGCAGGAAGCCTATGCCAGGGCGCAGCAACATCAGGAATTCATGGGCTTCATCGCAGGCCAACAGCATCACACTGCGATCTGGGATGACCATGATTTTGGCGTGAATGATGGCGGCGTTGAAAACCCCTTCAAGCAGGAAGCGAAGGAAGCCTTTTTTGAATTCTGGCGCGTGCCGGCCGATGACATCAGGCGCCGGCGTGACGGGCTGTATCATCATCTGACGCTGGGACCGGCAGGGCAGCGCGTGCAGATCATTCTTTTGGATACGCGCTGGTTCCGTTCCCCCTTGCGCATTACCGATGCGCGCGGCGCGCCCGGGCGGGAACGTTTTTTGCCGGATGATGATCCGGCAAAGACCATACTCGGCGAAGCGCAATGGGCCTGGCTGCGCCAATGCTTGCAAGAACCGGCGGAGCTGCGCTTGATTGTTTCTTCCATCCAGGTCGTGGTGGAAGGCCATGGCTGGGAAAGATGGGGCAATTTCCCGCGGGAGCGGCAGCGGCTTTATGATCTGATCGCCAGCACCAGGGCAGGCGGCGTGGTGTTTCTGTCCGGAGATCGGCATATCGGCGCGCTCTATCGTGAGAGTCAGGGCACGCCCTATCCGCTGACGGAAATCACCTCAAGCGGGATTAACCGGCAATTTGTGAATGCGCGGGAACAAGGCCCCAATCGCATTGGGGAACTTTATCCGCGCGTCAATTTCGGCACGCTGGAGATGGATTGGCAGGAAAAGCGCGTGACGCTGGCGCTGCGTGATGAGGATGGCGCGGTGCAGCGACATGTCTCACTCGCGCTGGACGATTTGCGCGCGAGTTAGGCTGGGTGGTGATGGCGGCGGTAGCACCGCCATCCCCAAGCGCTGATTAATTGATGCGGAGATTAAGGCGACGGATTACCGCCCCTTCTTCTTCGATAATTTTCGCCACTGAAGCGCGGTAATCCTCGCTGCTCTTGTAGATCAGCGGCATGTCGAAGCGTTCCAGCGCGGCTGTATGCACCGGATCATACAGCGCCTGCTTGAAGCCATCATGCAGCACTTTGACAATGCCGGGATCAACGCCCTTGGGCGCGGCAATGCCATAGGGTGAGGTGGAGACAATGTTGATGCCGCTTTCAATGAGCGTCGGCGCATCCGGATAGCGCTTCGCGCGTGTCTCACCCCAGGTGCAAAGGAGGCGAAACTGCCCGCCATCCACCAATGGCGCCCAGGAGGTTGAATCCACCATCGCCTGGGTCTGCCCACTCAGCAGGGATTGCGCATTATCCGCGCCACCCCGGAAGGGCACATGCAGAAATTCAATACCGCGTTCGAGTGCGATGCGTTCCATGGTGATATGGAGTGTGGTGCCAACGCCGGGCGATCCATAAGCGACCTTGCCCGGATTGGCCTTGGCGTAGGCGAGGAATTCTTCCCAATTCTTCCAGGGGCTATCGGACTTCACCACCACGCCGAAAAGATAGCCCGTGAGGTGAATGATATAGGTGAAATCCTTCATCGGGTCCCAGGTTGGGCGGCTCGACATCATCGGAAAGCGGAAGACGGTGATGGGCAATTGCCCGACCATATAGCCATCGCCGCGCTGTTCCTGCGCCATGGCCGCCGCCGCCAAAGTGCCGCTGGCGCCGCCGCGATTGTCAATGATCACCTGCTGGCCAAGATAGCGCGATCCCGCTTCAGCCAAGGCGCGCAATTGG
>CAMCZJ010000042.1 GCA_945886995.1 Asaia bogorensis | reverse complement strand
ACTTCGGCATTCTGTTCATAGCGCGTCAGCACATGCACTTCGGCATTGGGCGGGTAATGCAGCGAAGGCTTGCCCGGATAGCCAAAGAAGCCGACCGGCGCCTTGGCATTCACCAGGATCAGATGCTCCACCCATTTCAGCGCATCAATCGCCTGGTCCACGTAATAGGGCACGCGTTCGAGCGCGATGCGCCCGCGCCCGCGCTGAGTGCGGCCGTTTGAGCCCTCCGCCAGCAGCCGCGCGCCGGTTGCTTCAGCGATACGATAGGCGTGCAACTGCGCGCCTTCGCGGAGGCTCGGGCCGCCCAGCAGGATCAGCACATTCTTCTTCTCCCGCAGGACGCGCGCGGCGTTGCGGATGGCATGCGGGTCGGCCTCAGGCACCGATGGCACCGGCAAGGCGGCCGCCACCACGCCGCCATCATTCCAGGCGGTGTCGGCGGGCAGGATCAAAGTGGCGATCTGCCCGGGCGAGGTACGCGCCGCCTGCACGGCCACGGCGGCATCCGCCCCCACCTTGGTTGAATCGGTCGAAGTGCGCACCCAGGCGGAAACGCCGCGGGCGAAGCCTTCCGTATCGGCTGTCAGCGGCGCGTCATAGGGGCGGTGATAGGTGGCGTGGTCACCCGTGATATTCACAATGCCGGACCGCGCCCGGCGCGCATTATGCAAATTCGCCAAACCATTAGCCAGGCCCGGGCCGCAATGCAGCAGCGTGCAGGCCGGCCTATCCGCCATGCGCCAATAGCCATCCGCCATCCCGGTTACGACATTTTCCTGCAAGCCCAGCACGCAGCGCATGCCGGGGATTCGGTCCAGCGCCGCCACGAAATGCATCTCACTCGTGCCCGGGTTGGAGAAACACACATCAACCCCACTACCTATGAGTGTATGGACCAGACTTTCCGCACCATTCATTGCCGACTCTCCACTTGGCGTTTCCGGGCGCAGCCTGCGCCGAGGGGCGGCTGCGGGCAAGATGCGGGGGTTGCCTTGCAGTAATTTCGCCGTAATTAGACGCCAGAAACACAAAGCGGTGATGAAAAACCGCCTCTGGGGGAGCTTTTCGGTCATGCCTCGTTTGGCCGTTGCCTTTTTCGCATCGGGCTTTGCCGCGCTGCTGTGCCAGATTGTCTGGCAGCGGATGCTTGGCATTTTCGCGGGCTCTGACACGATTTCTGCCGCGCTTGTGGTGGGCGCCTTCCTTGCCGGGCTTGGGATTGGTTCGATCATTGGTGCGAAGATCGCTGACCGCATCACGCCGGCGCGGGCACTGATCGGCTTTGCCATCGCGGAGATCGGCGTTGGCATTTTTGCCCTGTTATCCAAGGCATTTTTGTATGATTGGCTGGCCACGGATTTGGCCGGGGTAGTGGATGACCCGGCGATGATCTTTGCCCTTTGCTTCGCCGGGCTTGTGCTGCCGACCACGTTGATGGGCGCTTCCTTGCCGCTTTTGGCGCGCGCAGTGTCCACCGCTTTGGACACGGTGGCGGAGCGGATCGGCCTGCTTTACGGCCTCAATACCTTCGGTGCCGGGCTTGGCGCACTGCTGGGCGGTTGGTTTCTGGTGGGCAATCTTGGCTTTGTTGGCGCGCTATGGCTGGCCGCAGGCTTGGAGATTTTCGCGGCACTGGTCGCGCTTTCCCTTCTGCCGCAACTGCGCGGCTTGCCCCTGCCAGCGCCGAGCCCAGCCGCCAAGACCGGGAATGCGCCTTTCGGCAGCCTGCCGCTTTGGTGCTTCCTCGTCTTTCTTTCGGGCTATGTGATTGTGGCGCTGGAAATCCTCTGGGTCCGCATCATGGGCCAGGTTGGGCAATACCACGCCTATCTTTTCCCGACCGTGCTTGGGATTTTCCTGCTGGCCGATGGGCTTGGCATGGCGATTGCCGCGCGCATGGTGCGCCACCTGAAGGACCCGCGCCCGGCCTTTTTCATCACCCAGGGTGCCGGCTTTGTACTGGCGATAGTTTTGCTGGCCGCGCTCTGGCTTGCCATGCCGCATTGGCCGATCGCTGATCTGATGGCGGTGGATCATTCGCGCCTGCATGGCGGGGCGCTGGCCATGATGATCTTCCTGGCCGTGCTGGTGGTGGGGCCACCTTCTTTCCTTATTGGCATGACCTTCGCCTTTGTGCAGCGCGCCGTGCAGCAGGATTTGGCGAGTGTCGGCACGCGCGTTGGCTGGGTGCAATTGGCCAATATCGCCGGCAATGCGGCGGGGTCCATTTTCACCGGGCTGATCACGCTGCATTTCCTGGGCACTGCGGGCACGCTGAAGCTTCTCGCGGTGCTTTCGCTGCTGCTGCTGCTGGGCTGGCTTTGGCATGGCGGCTGGCGTCGGCCGGTGGAAGCGGGACTCGCGCTGGCCTCGGCCCTCGCGCTTATCTTCATGCCGGGTAATGCGGGGCTTTGGTCACGCATGCATGCGGAAGGGCCGGGCCATATGGTGGCCTGGGCCGAAGACCGTTCAGGCATTGCGTTTTTCCGGGACAGCAAAGGCGCGGATGGTGTGGCGGAAGGCCCCTTCTTCATCCAGGGCTTCAGCCAGGGGCGCATTCCCTTCCTTTCCATCCATCAATTCCTGGGGGCAGTCGGCCCGCTGATCCATCCCGACCCCAAGCATGTGCTGGTGATTGGCGTGGGTAGTGGTGGCACGCCCTGGGCCGCCGGCATTCGCGAGGAAAGCCAGATTCGCGCCATTGAATTGGTGGCGCCCGTGCTGACCGCGCTGGAAGAAATCGGGCGGCATTACCCGAATGGTCCCATCGCGCGCATGTTCAAGGATCAGCGCTGGCACATGGAATATGGCGATGGCCGGCGGACGCTTGCCAAGGAAGAAACGCTTTACGATGTCATTGAAGCGGATGCGATTCTGCCGCAGGGGTCCCATTCCGGCTTGCTCTACAGCGCTGAGTTCATAGACCAGGCGCGGCGACGTTTGGCGCCGGGCGGGCTCTACATCCAATGGACTCCAACCCAACGCGCGGTAGAAACCTTCGCTGCTGTCTTTCCACATGCGCTTTTGCTGATGCCCGCCGGCGTGATGATCGGATCAAATGAACCGATCCCCTTTGACCCGGCAAAGCTCGCGGCGGAATTCGCCAAGCCCGCGCATCTTGCGCATTTACGCGCTGGCAATCAGGATTTCAGTGATTGGGCGAGCCTATTTGCTGGCGCGCCAATGCAATGGGGGCCGGGTCAGCAACGCCAGGAAGCGCCATTGACCGATGTTTTCCCGCGCGATGAATTCTATTTGAACAACCCTGGGGTAGGCACAGATTATTTTGTGCGGTCCCGCAATGCTACGGGCCAACGCCGGGCTGCCCTGCCCTGATTGTCGCTCAGGCGGCCGATATCATGCGGGGCGTCGCATCAAGCGGAAGGATCATCACCGCCAGAAGTCCCTCAGCGCCATAAGTCAGTTCAAGGCTACCCTTCAGGGCGCGTTCCACCTGCCCCTTCATCATCCCGCTACCGAAACCCTTATGCTCAGTCGTTTCGACGCTGGGGCCGCCGCTTTCGTGCCATTCCAGTCTGACACGGCGTTCTGCGCCCTGCTCAGTTATCGCCCAGGCAACGGCAACCTTGCCTGAATCGCTTGAAAGCGCGCCGTATTTCACCGCATTCGTCGCCAATTCATGCAGCACCAACCCAAGCGCCACCGCCCCCGCGGGTGAGACGATCATCGCGGGCCCTTCCACAGTGGCGCGTTCCGGATCAGAAAGATGCGGGCTGAGTTGTTGCTTCACCAGATCCTGCAACAAAACATCGCCCCAATCTTCCTGCGCGATAATCTTATAGGATCGCGAAAGAGATAGCATGCGCCCAATCAGCAGCTTGCCGAATTCCTCAGCCGGCATGCCTTCACGCAGGGTCTGGCGGGTCAGGCCGATCACAACCTGGAGCATATTGCGTACGCGGTGGTTCAATTCATTCACCAGCAAACGCTGATGCTCATGCGCTTCAACGGCTTCGACCAATTGCGTGACATCCAGCAGCGTCAGCAGCACGCCATCCGCCTTGCCTTCGGAATTCAGGTAAGCCTGTGTCCGCAGCAGATAATGCGCCGCGTTGTCATGGCTGGAAATGCGCCGTTCTGGTGGCTTCTTGCCTTCCAGCACCGCGCGTGCATCGGCCAGTAACAGTGCCGTATCGAGCAACCCTGCTATGTCCTGTAAGGGCCTGCCGCGATCTGAAGGCAATAGGTTGAACAAATCCTTCACCGCCGGCGTAAAGCCACGAATACACAATTCCTTTGTCAGAATAATCGTCGCCGGGCTGCTCGCGTCAAACAGGTTGCGCATATCCGAATTGGTGCGGTCCAGTTCTTCGACCTTGGCCTGCAATTCCTGATTGACGGTCTGCAACTCCTCATTGATGGATTGCTGTTCCTCCTTGGAGGTTTCCAATTCCTCATTGGCGGATTGCAATTCCTCATTCACTGAGACAAGTTCTTCGTTGCTTGAACGCAATTCTTCGACCGCGGTTTCATATTCCTCGATCAGCGTCTGCAATCTTTCCCGTGTTTCACGCAATTCGCGTTCAGCGGCAACAACGGCAGCCTCGGCAGTGCCGGCTACGGGGGCAGGCGCCGTTTCGGGCGCATCAACTTCGTGGAATACTACCAGGAAAAGTGGTTCTGCCGGGTCTGTATCTGCCAGCGGTTCAACCGTAATGCCAACCCGGTCCGCTTGCCCCACCCCTTCGGGGTCAAGCCCGTGGCGGGAGACTACATGCCTTGTCTGCAAGGCTTCCTGCATGGCCGTGCGCAGATCAAGCCGCAAGCCACGCCGCGCCAGGGCCAGCAGGCTGCGCGTGGGCTGGCCCGCAGCGGGTTCCAGAAAGCGGCCTGTATGGGCAGAAAAATGAATGATCTCCCCTTCCTGATTGATGACAACATGGGCCGGGGCAAAGCGTTCAAGAATGGCGGCATCCGCGCTGGAACGAATGGCGCGGCCCAGATCACCAGGCTGGGGCGGCAAGACACGTGGCAGCATTCGAAAACCAGATGGCAGGTTCGGCATGGGCAAGCGATGCAAGCGTGGCGCATGATCACGGCGCTGGTAAAGGCGGGATTGCTTATCCACCGGGCGGAACAAATCGCCGAATTGGCCAGCACTTTCCGCCCCGCCCAGAAACAGGAAACCACCTGGGCGCAGCGCGAAGTGAAACAACGGGAAGACTTCGCGCTGGGTTCCTGTTTCAAGATAGATCAGCAAATTTCTGCAGGAAATCAGGTCCAAGCGGGAAAAGGGCGGATCACGCAGCAGGTTATGGACAGAAAAGGTGCAGATATCGCGAATGGCCTGCGTGATCACCCGGCCAGAACCAGAACGCTGAAAGAAGCGTTCCAGGCGTTCCGGCGGCACCGCATCCAGTTGCGCGAGTGTGTAATGCCCCGCGCGCGCAATCTGCAGCGCATTTTCATCAATATCGGTCGCAAAGACCTGCAGCCTGGGCGGGCTACGCAGACCAACCGCATATTCACTGAGCAGCATTGCGATTGAATAGGCTTCTTCGCCCGTGGCACAGCCCGGTACCCAGACCCGGACCGAATCTTCCGCCCCCTTTCCCTTGAACAGGGCAGGAATGACCTTCTCGGCCAAGCTGGTAAAGGCCTCCGTATCACGGAAGAAATCCGTCACATTGATCAGCAGATCGCGCAGCAATTGCCGCGCTTCTTCATGGTCGCCGCGCAATTTTTCGGCATATTCGGTGATATCGCCAATCTTCAGCACCTGCATCCGGCGCTGCACGCGGCGCAGGAAACTGCTTTCCTTGTAGCCGGAAAAATCATGGCCCAGGTCGCGCCGCAGCGTATCGCAAATCAAACGGCGCGCCGCCAGGATGCGCGACGAATCCTCTGCCTGCCGACCATTTTCAGAGGTGAGCAGCGCCAGCTCCTGAAAACCCTTGGCATAAGCCGCAAGCGCCGGCGGGATATCCTTGGCTGGCAATACCAGATCCACCAGGCCGCCGCTGATCGCGCTGTCGGGCATATCGGGATAGCCAGGCGCGCCATCCGCGCCAGCTGCGCCAGCCGCACTTCCTTGAGCAATCGTCAGGCCGCCATGTTCCTTGATGGCCTTGATGCCAAGCGTGCCATCCGTCCCGAAACCTGAAAGCACGACGCCAACGGCGCGTTCCTTGACAGCCAGGGCGAGCGCGGAAAACAGCCCATCAATCTGGTGCAAATCCCGATGCGCTGGCGCCTGCGGCAGCAGGGTAATCTGTTCTTCCTGAATCCCTGCGGTGACCCCGGGCGGTATGACCAATACGTGATCTGGCAGGATGGGTTGCCCATCCCGCGCGCTTTCCACCGGCAGCGTTGAGTCGCGCGCCAGGATTTCCGCAAGGGAACTTTCCCGGGACGGATCAAGATGCATCTGCACGATATAGCTGACACCGCTGCCGGGTATAGCAGCACGGAGCAAGGCGCGAAGCGCTTCAATACCCCCCGCTGAGGCACCAATGGCAGCAATCAGTCGAGCAGAATCCAAACAATGTTATCCCCGCCAGAAAAAGACGTTCCCACACTCAACCCAAAAGAGATAGCGAAATCGCTCACCTCACCAAAGATTGTGGGTCACGGGGGCGACCCCTTGGTGCTACATGCCGAGTGCGCGGCGATAAAGGTCCAGCAGGGTTTCCTGTTCTTCCACTTCTGCCGGTTCCTGCTTGCGCAGACGAATGACCGCGCGCAGCACCTTCACGTCGAAGCCCGCCGATTTCGCTTCCGAGAATATATCCTTGATGTCGCTGGAGAGCGCCTTTTTTTCTTCTTCCAGGCGTTCAATGCGTTCCACGATGGACCGCAGCCTTTCGCCGGCAATGCCGCCGACTTCGGTGGTTTCCTGCGTGCTGGGGCCTTTGGCCATTCTGCGTTCCTCGGTATGCAAGCCAGAGGCTTTAGCTTTAGGGGAGACGGCCATCAATGTTGCCCCTGGCTTGAGGATGCGAATTTCGCCTTCTGTTCGGCACTCGCTTCCTGCTGATACTGCGCCTGCCATTCCTTGTACGGCATGCCGTAGATGATCTCCCGCGCTTCGGGGTCGGTCAGCGGCAAGCCTTTGTCTTCGGCTGCGGCACGGTACCATTTGCTCAGGCAATTCCGGCAGAAACCCGCCAAATTCATCATGTCTATGTTCTGCACATCGTGGCGCGAGCGCAGATGTTCCACCAGCCGGCGGAAGGCGGCGGCTTCCAATTCTGTTTGGGTTGCTTTGTCGAATTCGGGCATCGGGGCCTCCTGACCAATGACCCTATAGATGGCCCATTCGGCGCGACTTCGCCATACTGGTCTGAGCATTTTCAAGCCGAGCCGCTTCGCTTGGCTCTCCGGAGAATGCGATCAAACCAAGGTGTGTCTCATGTCCAAGGCGCGGATGCGCCACGGACACGAGACAAAAGAGGGAATCTGCCATGGCCTTTACCGATGCATCCGCCCGCGCCGCGCTTCGCCAAGTGTTCGACGCCGCCATTGCGAGCGCCGATCCGCGCCAGGTGCTGGCGCGGCATTTGCCGGAACGCCCGCGCGGGCGCGTGATTGTGCTGGGGGCGGGGAAATCCGCAGCCGTCATGGCAGCGGCGGTGGAGGCCGCCTGGCCGGATGCCCCGATCGAGGGGCTGGTCGTGACCCGCTATGCCCATGGCTATCCCACGCGGCGGACCCGCGTGCTTGAGGCATCCCACCCTGTGCCCGATGCCGCCGGGGCCAAGGCGGCGGCGGAATTGCTGGCGGTGGCGCAGGGAGCGGGGCCCGATGATCTGGTGCTGTTTCTGGTCTCGGGCGGCGGGTCTTCGCTGACCACGCTGCCGGCGCCGGGGCTGACGCTTGAGGATCTGATTGCGGTGAACAAGGCGCTGCTCGCTTCCGGCGCCACGATCCACGAAATGAACTGCATCCGCCGGCATCTATCCGCCTTTTCCGGCGGGCGGTTGGCCGCTGCCGCGCATCCGGCGCGGGTGGTGACGCTCGCCATTTCCGATGTGCCGGGGGATGACCCGAGTGTTATTGCCTCTGGCCCCACCGTGCCGGACCCCAGCAGCTTCGCCGATGCCCGCGCTTTGGTGGCGCATTATGGGATGCAGCTACCGGCAGCTGTGATGGCACACCTGGAAGCAGGTTTGGAGGAAAGCCCGAAGCCCGGCGATCCGCGCCTGGGTTCGCCGGATTATCGCTTCATCGCGACCCCCGCCATGGCCTTGGAAGCCGCCGCTACCGCCGCGCGCGGGCTTGGCCTGACGCCCTTGATTTTGGGCGATGCTTTGGAGGGTGAGGCGCGGGAATTGGGCACCGCTTTGGCCGGCATAGCCCGTTCTGCCGCAACCCATGGCCACCCCCTGCCCGGCCCGGCCATTCTGCTTTCCGGCGGTGAGACGACGGTGACGATCCGCAGCCCCAAGCCGGGCCGTGGCGGGCGGAATGGGGAATGCTTGCTTGGCTGCGCGCTTGCTTTGGCTGGCACCCCCGGCATTTGGGCGCTGATGGGCGATACGGACGGCATTGACGGATCAGAGGATAATGCCGGCGCCATCGCCACCCCGGATACTTTGGCCCGCGCCCGCGCCGCTGGGCTTGATCCCCGCTCGCTGCTGGCAGGGCATGACACCTATCGCCTGTTCCAGACGCTGGGAGACTTGGTGCTGACCGGGCCCACACTGACCAATGTGAATGATTTTCGGGCGCTGCTGATCACTTAACTTTTAAAAATTAAGTAGCATAGGTTTTGGGTGGCGCTTTAACTTAATTTTGCTAAGATACCGCCATGCGTGATCCGAACCTTGAAGCCCTCCTCGCCCGACGCGGCACTGTGAAGCAGATCGCCGCCACCTTGGGCATTTCCACCGCTGCTGTTTCCCAATGGAAGCGCATCCCGGAGGACCGGGTGGCGGAGCTTTCCAAGGCGCTCAACTTACCGCCGGAAAGCCTGCGGCCTGATCTGGCGCCCACCCCACCCCATTCTGAACCAACCATAGGAGCGCCCCGCATGGTGGCCCGCCCCGTTCTGCGCCGCCGGCGCCGCACCAAAATCATCGCAACCCTTGGCCCCGCCAGTAGCAGCGCGGAGATGATCGAAAAGCTCCACCGCGCTGGGGCCGATATCTTCCGGCTTAATTTTTCCCATGGCAGCCATGAGGATCACGCCGCGCGCATTGCGACCATCCGCGCCGTGGAGGCCAAGGTGGGGCGGCCCATCGGGATCCTGGCCGATGTGCAGGGGCCGAAGCTGCGTGTTGGGCGCTTCCAGGCCGGGCGGGTGCAGTTGCAATCGGGTCAGAGCTTCAAGCTTGACCTCAACCCCACACCTGGCGATGCGCTACGCGTCAATCTGCCGCATCCGGAAATCATCGCCGCCGCGCAAATTGGCACCACGCTATTGCTGGATGATGGCAAGCTAAAGCTGCGCGTGACGCATAAGCGCCCGGATCATCTGGAAACCCAGGTGGTGGTGGGCGGCCCGCTTTCGGACCGCAAGGGCGTGAATGTGCCCGATGTGGCGCTGCCCATCCCGGCGCTGACGGAAAAGGACCGTGCGGACCTCGCCTTCGTACTCGACCAAGGCGTTGAGTATATCGGCCTGTCCTTCGTGCAGCGCCCGGAAGATGTGGCGGAGGCCAAGGAAATCGCCGCCGGGCGCGCCTGGATCATGGTGAAGCTCGAAAAGCCGCAGGCGCTTGAAAACCTGGACGCCATCATGGCGCTGACCGATTGCGTCATGGTGGCGCGCGGTGATTTGGGTGTCGAATTGCCGCCCGAAGAAGTGCCGCTTGCGCAAAAACGCATCGTGCGCGCCGCCCGCGCGCTCGGCAAACCTGTTGTTGTGGCGACACAAATGCTGGAGAGCATGATCACCGCACCAAGCCCAACGCGGGCCGAGGTTTCCGATGTCGGCACCGCCGTTTTTGATGGCGCGGATGCGGTGATGCTCTCAGCCGAGACCGCTGCCGGGCAATACCCCTATGAAGCGGTGAATATGATGGACCGCATTGTGGCGCGCGTGGAACAAGACCCGGATTGGCGCCGCCTGACCGATGCCGCGCGCCCGCCGCCCGAACATTCCAGCGCCGGCGCCATCGCGACCGCCGCGCGCCAAGTGGCCGAGACGATCGAGGCCGAGGTGATCGCGACCTTCAGTTCAACCGGTTCAACCACGTTGCGGGTTGCGCGAGAGCGGCCGCATTGCCCGATCCTGGGGCTGACCAGCAACCCTGCGGCGGCGCGGCGCATGGCGCTTATTTGGGGGGTGCATCCGCTGGAAGTGAATGAAATCCATTCCATGACAGAAATGGTAGCGCGGGCCACACGCGCCGCGCAGCATGAAGGCTTCGCCAAAAGCGGGGATGAGGTTGTGGTGACGGCGGGCGTGCCCTTTGGCACACCAGGGACCACGAATGCACTCAGGGTTGCGATTGTGAAGTGAACGCGCCGATATCGGGGGCCAATTCAACCCTTCGTGGCGTGCTGCTGATGGTGGCGGCGATGGGGATGCTGCCGCTATTGGATGTTTGCGCCAAGTTTCTTGGGCAAGGCGGCATCCCCATTCTGCAAATCGTCTGGGCGCGCATGTTCTTTGGTGCGGTATTCACCCTGCCCTTTGCTTGGCAGGCTGCCGGGGCGCGCGGATTACTGCCGGATAGGCCTGGCTTTCACGCCGCGCGCGCGGCGTTTCTGGTGGGGTCCACCGGCTTCTTTTTTGGTGCCATCAGTTTCATACCCATTGCCGATAGTCTTGCGATATTTTTTGTGCAGCCTTTGCTGATCACGGCACTTTCGCCGCTATTGCTGAAGGAACATGTCGGCCCACGGCGCTGGGCGGCTGTTGCGATTGGTTTTTGCGGCACGCTGATCATCATCCGCCCCGGCTTGCAGGAATTCAACCCAGGCATGGCTTTGGCCTTTGCTTCCGGCACCTGCATGGCGCTTTACATGCTGATCACGCGCAAGCTGGCGCGGGAGGAAAGCGCGCTGATGACCACCTTCCATACCAGCGTGATGGGGGCGGCGATGATGAGCCTGACGCTACCCTTCATCTGGCAAGCGCCAAGCCTGTGGGATTGGGGGTTATTGCTGCTGCTGGCGGCGATTGCGGTTGCCGGCCATTTCCTGATTGCGCGCGCCTATACCATGGCCGAGGCATCGCTTCTGGCACCTTTGGCCTATACGGAAATGATCATGGCAACGCTGGCGGGTTGGTGGTTCTTTGATGAAATGCCCGATGGTTGGACGTTTTTTGGCGTTGCCATCCTGATTGCCTGCGCGATTTACATCTCAATCCGCGAAAGGCTGCGCCGCGTGCCGGTGCAGCGGGAGTTTGAGCAGCCCTAAATGGGGGGCCACCCAAAATCCAATATGCTTCAGGTACGCCTTTGCGTGCCGGGCGGCGAAACCGATGATGGCGTGGGCCTGCGGGGTTCCTGCGGGCCAGGCGCGGATCCTGTGCTGGCCCCCGCCACTTGGCCAGCGCCCGGGCGCGCCTGTTCTGGCCGACGTTTTTGTAAACGCTGCCACAGCGCTTCGTCGCGTTCATAAAAATCAGGACGGATTTCCAATTCCCGCCCGGTAGACGCGAAGGCAGTCTGATACAACAAAAACACCGGTACGGGTGTTGGCAAGGGTTTGCGCACCGTACCGCCCGTTGCGACCTTATGTTGGATGACATTGATTGGTTCATCCATCAGCAGCGCGGCCAATTCAAGCGGGTTCTGAACACGAATACAGCCATTGCTGATGCGGCGATTACCGCGGGTGAAGGCTTCCTTGTCTGGCGTATCGTGCAGGTAAACGTCGAAACGGTTCGGCATTTCGAACATCACAGCACCAAGCCCAGCTTGCGGGCCTGGCGCCTGCTCTGCGTCCCCATTTGGCAGCAGCACGATTTTATTCTTGACCAAATAAAGGGGGTCTTGCTTCAGCATCGGGCGAATATCCGCTTCAACAATATCACGCGGAATAACCCAGGGCGGATTGAAAAGCGCAGATTCAATCACGGTGCTGAATTCGGGGCTTTGTTTGCGCGCAGTCTCATCACCCACCACAACGCGTGTGATGAAGACAGGAAGGTTATCACGATAGAACACTAATTGCTGATCGGGCACATTCACCCAAACGCGATCCGGCGGCAATTCGCGCGGGAGCCATCGTTGACGTTCCAGATTGGCCTCAATCATCCGAAGCCTGCTCACCTGGGCCTTGGTGACAAGGCCGGATGGTTGCCGCTGCAGCGCCTGGCGCAACGCCTTGTAGGTCGGGGTATTGGGCGCCAATGCCTCAATCTCCGCGACCGGGTCGGGGCCTTCCAGCGCCGCATCCAGCACTTGCGCCACATCCACCGGCTCCGGGGAAAGCGCCTCACCATCCCGGCGCCGGCTTGGCGGGACAGCACCGAAGGCCAGCGCCTCAGCATAGGTCAGCACAGCGTGGGAGAGCAGCAATTCGCGGCGGTCCGGGGGAAACATGTCCATGCGCCTGAGTAGGCTGGCCTGGAACATTTCAGGGTCCAGGCCATGTTCGCGCGCCCGCAATACGGCTGCCTTCAGCGCATTCGCCTGCGCCGGGCGCTTGGCCCAAACCGGTTCAAACCTGCGGCGCGCATAGAAGCGGTTCAGTAGCTCGCCATCCAGCGTCTCCCCGGCGACGATAGGCGCGGGGCTCTCCGGCGGGCTGGCCGTGTCCTCATGGGGATGGACCGCCGTAGCTTCGAGCGAATCGCCCTCGGACGCCGCACAACCCGCCAAAGCCAGGGCTGCGGCAAGACCGATGCCGCCCTGCACGAGGCTCGCGCGACGAGAAATCAAGGTCAGCGAAGGCACGATTGGGCCTTTGATGGCTGACCTGCGACTACTCCAAGGCAATTTCACGCCGCTAGCTCCTGAATTTTCGCATTTTATGCCAGAAAAGGATTTGACAACTTACCCGAAAATGATCTTGAATTGCAGTACTCCGATAACCTAACATTTTGGACAGACAAAATGAACACCGAATCCAAAGACATGACCCGCAAGGCTCTCCTCCGCAAGGCTGCGGCGGCTGTTGCTATCCTGGCTCCGGCGGCCCTGCTGGCCGCCTGCGCTCAGGAGCCGGCGCCCGCACCGGCCCCGGCACCCGCACCAGCTCCGGCCCCGGCTCCTCGGGCGCGCGGCTAATTTCGCAATTCGTCAGCCGGCACCTTTGGGTGCCTAGCTAGGCGAATGTGAAATGCCCCGCCTTCGGGCGGTTTGATAAAGATAGAACCCGCTATGCCCTAGCATGGCGGGTTTTTCTTGTCTTCTGATCTTGCGCGACAAAGCCGCCCCGCGCCATTGGGGCCGCCGTCGGCAAAGCGCTCTGCCCCCTTTTGGGATGCAGGGCACAGGCGCGGGGCTGAAGGGCCTAACGCGTGTTGCCCCCTTCCTTTAACGACCCAAAGTCAATGACGCCTCCGCGCGCGTAAGGGAGACGAAGCCTCTTGTTTGAGCGAATGCGGCTTTCCGGCCAGGTTGCGGGCAGCGCACCATGACGGCTTACGCCATATTCGGTGACTTGTTTGCCGCTTGGCTTTTTGGCTTTTCGGCGCTGATCAGCATCATCAACCCACCCGCTGGCGCGCTGATTTTCCACGGCATGACGCGTTGGCTGACGGAACAGGAACGCGCGCGCCTGGCGCGGTCCATCGCCATCAATAGCTTTATCGTGCTGCTGGGTGCCCTGTTTCTCGGCGCGCCCATTCTTGGCTTTTTCGGTATTTCGCTTGAAGCCTTGCGGATCGCGGGTGGGCTGACCGTTGCGGTTGCCGGCTGGCAAATGCTGAATGAGGAAGATGACAACCAGCGCCGCGAATCCCAGGCCCCGGCCGCCCTGGATACCGCCCCAGTCGAGCGCATGAGCTTCTTCCCGCTGACCCTGCCGCTGACCACCGGCCCCGGTACCATTGCGGCATCTATCGCCCTTTCGGCGGAACGGCGATCCTCCGAAATCAGCTATATCGTGCTGAATGCGCTCGCCTTCACGCTGATGGCGGCGACGGTGGCACTGACCGTCTGGGTCGCCTATGCCAATGCCGCCGCGGTTGCGCGCCGCCTTGGCCCCACGGGCATGCTGATTGCCGCCAAGCTTGCCGCCTTCGTGCTGCTTTGTATCGGCGCGCAGATTATGTTGACGGGCGTGGTAGACGCGCTCACCCCCATTCTCGCGAAGCGCTGACACGCCGCGGCATTCCAGGACGAAAAGGAAAAATCATGACCAGCACTGCCAAGATGATTGATGTTGATTACGCGACCGAGATGCTGATCCGCTTGCTTGCGATTGATAGCGTCACGGGGTTTGAGGCTGCGATCGGCGCCGCTATTGTGGATGAGTTGAAGAAGGTTGGCGTGCCGGCAAGCGCGATTCGTTATGATACGGTGCATGAACGCATCAAACTACCGACGGAAGTAGGCAATCTGATTGTTGACCTGCCGGGCACCAAGTCCGGCCCGCGACTGTTGTTCTCCACACACATGGATACCGTACCGCTTTGCAAAGGTGCCAAGCCGCGGCGGGAGGGGGACCGCATTGTCTCCGATGGAACCACGGCTTTGGGGGGCGATAATGGCACGGGCTGCGCGGTGCTGATCGCGCTCGCGAAGACCCTGATTGACCACAAGCTGCCGCACCCACCGATCACCATGCTGTTCACGGTGCGTGAAGAAAGCGGCCTGCATGGCGCGCGGGAACTTGACCCGAAGGACCTTGGCGGTGCCACCATGGGCTTCAATGTGGACAGCACTCATGCTGCCTTGCTGACCATCGGCGCGGTTGGCCAGCAGAATTGGGAAGTCACCATCAAGGGTAAGGCCGCCCATGCCGGTGTTGCGCCGGAACGCGGCATTTCCTCAACGCTGGTTGCGTCTATTGCGCTGACTGAAGCACATCGTGCCGGCTGGTTCGGCAAGGTAGTGCAGCCGGAAGGCAAGGGTTCCTCCAATGTTGGTATCTTCGGCGGCAAGGATGGCAAGCCCGCCGGCGATGCAACCAATGTCGTGACGGATTACGTGCATCTGGTTGGTGAAGCGCGCAGCACGGATGCTGCCTTTGCGGTCAAAATCACCGAGGCCTTTGAAGCCGCCTTCAACAAAGCCAAGGGCGAAGTGAAGGATGCCGATGGCAATATGGCTGAGGTCACTTTCCAATCCCGCACCGCCTATCCGCCCTTCCTGATGTCGGAAGATGACCCCGCCGTGCAGCGCGCCAAGAAGGCGGCGCAAGCCATGGGGCTTGAGCCCGTCACCATGGTTTCCGCGGGCGGGTTGGATGCGAATTGGCTGGTGAAGCATGGCGTGCCGACCGTGACTTTCGGCGCGGGTCAGGCTGAAATCCACACCGTCAATGAATATGTGGTTATTCCGGAATTCGCCCAAGGCTGCCGCCTGGCGGTTGCCATCGCCACGCTGGAGTAATATCCGCGCCCCATGCGCATCCTGCTGATCGAAGATGATAGGGCGACCGCCGATTACATCGCCAAGGGTCTGCAGGAAATTGGCCATGTCGTGCAGGTGGCACGCACGGGGCGTGATGGCATACTGCTCGCCGCTGGTGAGGCTTGGGATGTGATCGTGACCGATCGCATGCTGCCGGGGCCAGATGGCCTGACCATTCTGCGCACCTTGCGCGCTTCCGGCATCACCACCCCCGTGCTGGTGCTGACCGCGCTTGGTGAGGTTGAACGCCGCGTAGAGGGCCTTGATGCCGGCGCGGATGACTATCTGGCAAAGCCCTTCGCCTTCAGTGAACTCCGCGCACGCATCGCCGCACTTGCGCGCCGCCCGGCGCCCGCGACCGATCCCATAATGTTGCAGGTAGGCGATATTGAACTTGACCTGCTGAAGCGCGTGGTGCGGCGCAATGGCCAGCCGGTAGAATTGCTGCCGACCGAAATGCGCCTGCTGGAATTCATGCTGCGCCGCCCTGACCAGGTGCTGACCAAGACCATGCTGCTGGAAGGCGTGTGGGAATTGAATTTCGATCCTTCAACCAATTTGGTTGAAGTGCATGTCAGCCGGCTGCGCCGCAAGCTATCCCAGGATGGATCGCCCGCACCGATTCAGACCATGCGCGGTGTGGGCTACATGCTGGGCTCACCGAAATGAGTGCGATTGGCAGGTTATTGCGCAGTTTCGCGCTGCGGACCGCGCTGCTGACGGCCTTTGGTGTCTTGGGTATTTCCGCGCTTGGTCTTGGGCTTGGGTGGCTGCGTAGCTCGCAAGCTTTGGAAGAGGCTTTGGACAGCACCATCCGCGCGGAAGCCGAATTATTGCTCGGCGAATTCCAGCGCTTCGGCATGATTGGCCTGACGCGCGCTGTGGAAGCACGCACGCGCGACCGCACGCCAAGCGCCATTCTGGTGCAGTTGCGCTTGCCGGATGGGCGCCCCCTTGCTGGCTCTCCGCGACTTTCCGGCGCGCCGACGGGCTTGCGCGGTTTTGTGACGCTCAGGGCACCGGAAGGGCCGGTGCGTGCGCTGGGCATTGGGGTCGCCACGGGCTTCACGCTGCTGGTCGCGGCGGAATTCGGCGCGGTGTTGGATACCGCGGCAACCCTTGCGACCACGCTGGTCGCCGCCGGTGTGATCGCGGTTTTGCTTGCGCTTGGCTTTGGTTTGTTCATGGCGCGTGGGTTACAAAATCGCCTCCGGCGCGTCTCAGAAGCGGCCGAACAGGTGATGCGCGGCGATCTGGCGCGGCGCCTGCCTTTGGCCGGCAGCGCCGATGAATTCGACCGGTTGGCGGGCACGGTGAACACGCTGCTGGAACGCCAGGAAGCGCTGATCGAAGGCATGCGGCAAGTCACGGTGGATGTTGCGCATGATTTGCGCGGCCCGCTTTCCCGTCTGCGTCAGCGGCTGGAAGCCGCACTCGCACGCGCGCGCGACCCAAATGCCGATGGCGCAGCCTTTGAAGCTGCGCTTACCGAATTGGATACGGTCCTTGCCACCTTCACTGGGCTGCTCCGCATTGCCCAGCTTGAAGCCGGCCCGCCTTTGCCACCGCAGGAAGCGCCGGTGGTGGAGCTTTCTGCCTTGGTGACAACACTCGCGGAGGCTTACGCGGTTGTCGCGGAAGAAGCCGGCAAGCGGCTTGAGGTGCAGGTGGCACCCGACCAGCGCCTGCATGGCGATGCCGCGCTGCTGCGCCAGATGCTGGCCAATCTGATTGACAATGCCCTGACCCATGGCGGGCAAGCTGTGCGCGTGGCGCTGCGCGCTGGCCCGGTGCTGGAAGTGGCCGATGATGGACCAGG
>CAMCZJ010000041.1 GCA_945886995.1 Asaia bogorensis | reverse complement strand
TTCAAGTTCAAGCGCCTCAGGCTCCGGCGCCACTATCACCTCCGGCACTTCCGCTGCCGCCTCGGCTTCAGTACTTTCTAGATCGGTCATTCGGCCATTTCCGGTAGATCTTCAGGGATCATGAAGCGCACCAGCCGCCCGCCGCCTTCCGCCAGGCTGGGCCAGGGGCTGGAGATGCTGAATTCCGCCAGCGCCGCGGTTGGGAAGGCGCCGGCCATGCGCCGCGCATCTGGGTTGCGGGCCATGGAATCTGCCCCGGTGAGGGCGAGCGCCAGATCATGCAGCCCGGGATTATGGCCAATCAGCAGGACACTCCGCGCGGTTTCCGGCACGCGGTGCAAAAGCCCGAGCAGATTCTGCCAAGACGCGAGATAAAGCTCATCCATCGGTTCGATGATCGGGCTGTCAGGCAAAGGCGAAAGCGCTTCCAGCGTTTGTAGCGTGCGCCGCGCGGAGGACACCAGCACCACATCGGGCGAAAGCCCCAGCCCGCGCATGGCATTGGCCATGGCCGCCGCCGCGCGCCGCCCCCGGCCATTCAAGGGCCGTGCGTGATCCGCCAGCGCCGGGTCGTCCCAGGCGGATTTGGCATGGCGCAGCAAAAGGAGTTGACGCATCGCGCGACCATTCTGGCACGGCGCGGCCGGCTTGTCGCGCCCCTCGCGCTTTCGCCGCGCATGACCATTTGGAGACAGGTAGTTGGAGGGCAGCATGGCTGGAACATCAATCTTGATCCTGGGCGCGACGGGCGCGGTGGGGGCAGCGCTGGCGCGGCGTGTGGCGGCGCGTGGGCATCGCCCCGTGCTGGTGGCGCGGGATGCGGCGCGGCTTGCCGCCCTTGCCGCTGAAATCCCGGGCAGCCTGGCGATCCCAGCCGATGTGGAAGACGCGGCGGCACTGCGCGGCGCGATTGCCGCCGCCGGCACACCCTTGGCGGGGTTGGCCTATTGCGTCGGTTCCATCGCGCTGAAACCGCTGAAACGCGTGACCGAGGCTGATATGCTCGCCGCCTTTCGCCTGAATGCGCTCGGCGCCATGCTTGCCATTCAGGCGGCGCAGGATGCGTTGGCGGCGGGGCGCGGTTCGGTCGTGTTGTTTTCCTCCATCGCCGCGCGGGCGGGCTTCACCAACCACGCTGCCATTGCCGCCGCCAAGGGCGCGGTGGAGGGCCTTACGGTCGCACTCGCCGCCGAATTGGCGCCTGCCATTCGCATCAATTGCATCGCGCCATCACTGACGCGCAGCAATATGGCGGCACCCTTGCTGGCCAATGCGCAAATGGCCGATGCCATCGCCAAGCAGCACCCCATCCCCCGGCTGGGTGAGGGCGAGGATGCCGCCGCGCTCGCGGATTTTCTGCTATCAGATCAGGCGGGCTGGATCACCGGCCAGATCATGGCCGTGGATGGCGGCCGATCCACGCTCAGGAGCCGCGGATGATGTTGCGTCGTGCCTTTCTCGCGCTGCCGGGGCTTTCACTGCCCGCCATAGCCTTCGCCGCCCCCGGCGCGGTGCGGTTTCGCGTGCTGCGCGAAGGCCGAGAGATTGGCACGCATCAGGTCCGGCTTTCGGGCAATGCCGCGAAGCTTTCCGTGCAAAGCGAAATCGCCTTGCAGGTGAAGCTGGCCGGCTTCACCGTCTTTCGCTTGCGTCATGAGATTGAGGAGGAATGGGCGGGCGATCGGCTGCAACGCCTGACATCGCGCCATGACCGCAACGGCACCGTCACCGAAGCGCGCGTGGTGGCTGAAGGCAATGCGCTGGTGGCGCAGGGGCCGGAGGGTGCCGCGCGCCTGCCGCCCAATGCGGCGCCACTCACCTGGTGGAATGGGGCGCATTTCACGCGCCCGCTGATCCGCCCGCTTACTGGCAAGCCCCTGTCAGCAACACCAACCCGCAACGCCTTGCCCGGTGGCGGCGTGCAATTCACCCTGAATGCGGAGGTTGAAGCCGTGGCGCGTTATGATGCCGAAGGCCGCTGGGTGGGGTTTTCCACCAAGGGCGAGGATGGCAGCGCCGTTGTTTATGAGCTGATGGGATGACCAAAACCGCCGCACTACGCGTGGTGCTGGGCGATCAATTATCGCCCGATGTCTCGGCGCTTGAGGGGCTCGATCCCAAGCGGGACCGCGTATTGCTGATGGAGGTGCTGGCGGAATGCACCTATGTGCCCCATCACCCGCAAAAGATCATTCTGATCCTGTCTGCCATGCGCCATTTCGCGCGCGCCTTGGAAGCACGCGGCGTGGCCGTGGATTACATCAGCCTGGATGATCCGGCGAATACGCAAAGTTTTGCGGGTGAAGTGGCGCGCGCCGTGGCGCGGCATCGGCCTGAGCGAATCATCACAACCCATCCCGGTGAATGGCGCGTTTTGCAGGATATGGAGGCGTGGGAAAAAGCGCTTGGCGTGCCGGTGGAAATCCGTCCTGATCATCGCTTCATTTGCGACCTGCCGCGCTTTCGCGCCTGGGCCAAGGGGCGCAAGCAATACCGCATGGAATTCTTCTATCGTGACATGCGCCGCGCAACCGGCCTGCTCATGGAAGGCGATGAACCCGCCGGCGGCGCCTGGAATTACGATGCCGAAAACCGCGCGGCGTTGCCCGCCGGTGTGACACCCCCCGCCGCGCCGCGATTTGCACCTGATGAGACCACGCGCGAGGTCATCGCCTTGGTCAGTGCGCGTTTCGGCGCGCATTTCGGCGCGGCTGAGGGCTTTGCCTGGCCCGTGACAGCGCGCGATGCTGAAGCCGCGCTGGCGGCCTTCATCCGGGACCGCCTGCCGCGCTTTGGCGATTATCAGGATGCCATGGCGGCGGGTCAGCCCTTTTTGTTTCATTCGCTGATCTCTACCAGCCTCAATATCGGCCTGCTTGATCCTTTGGCGATTTGTCGCGCGGCGGAACAAGCCTGGCGTGATGGCCGCGCGCCGCTCAATGCCGTTGAGGGTTTCATTCGCCAGATTATCGGCTGGCGCGAATATGTGCGCGGGCTTTATTGGCTGCTGATGCCTGGTTACGCGGAAGGCAATGCGCTGGCGGCCAAGCGCCCCTTGCCGGCGTTTTACTGGGGGGCTGAAACCTCCATGCGCTGCATGTCGCAGGCCGTGGGGCAGACGCGCGATCACGCCTATGCGCATCACATCCAGCGCCTGATGATCACAGGCAATTTCGCGCTGATCGCGGGGCTTGATCCGCATGAGGTCAATCGCTGGTATCTTTCGGTCTATGCCGATGCCTTTGATTGGGTGGAATTGCCCAATACCCAAGGCATGGCACTCTACGCCGATGGCGGTATTATGGCGTCCAAGCCCTATGCGGCGTCAGCGGCCTATATCAACCGCATGGGAGATTATTGCCGCGGCTGCGCGCATGATGCGAAGGATGCGGTAGGGCCGCGCGCCTGCCCCTTCAATTTCCTGTATTGGGACTTCATTGCCCGCCATGCGGAAGATTTCGCGCGCAATCCGCGCATGGCGATGCCGGTGATGGGGCTTCGCAAGCTGAAGCCCGAAAAACTGGCCGCCATGCGGGCCAAGGCGCGGGAATTTCTGGATGGGCCGGCAATGCGGGCGTGACGCGCCTGTTTTCTTCCGGGCGCTTTCTGGCTTAGCCTATCTCCTTCAGAACAGGAGGTCCCCCGATGCCCCTTTCCCGTCGTGCAGCGCTGATAGGTACCGGCGCCCTTTTTTCAGCCAGCGCCGCGCAGGCGCAGAATTTTCCAACCCGCCCGGTACGGCTCATTGTTCCCATCGCGGCTGGTGGCGCCAATGACATTACGGCGCGCATGGTGGCTGAACGCCTTGCGGTAGTGCTGGGGCAGCCGGTGGTGGTAGATAATCGCCCTGGTGCGGGCGGTAATCTTGGCGCGCTTGCGGTGGCGCAGGCCGAAAAAGATGGCCATACGTTGCTCTTTACCTCCGCCACTGTTTTGGCGGCGAATAAATTTTTGTATCGCACGCAAATGCCGATAGACCCGCTGCGCGATCTGGCGCCGATTACGCGCGTTGGGCAATTCAGCATCCTATTGGTTGTGAATAGCCAAAGGCCCTATCGGACATTGGCCGAATTGATTGCTTTTGCGCGCACCAATCCGGGGCGCGTCACCATGGGGTCTTCCGGCACGGGCACGATCAGCCATTTGTTCCTGGAAAAGCTCAATCGCGCCGCCGGCATACAGATCACCCATGTGCCCTATCGCGGCGGGTCACTCGCGATCCAGGATTTGGCTTCGGGCACCATTGACATGATGTTTGATGCAATCCCCGCGCTGCTGCCGCATGTTCGCGAAGGCCGCTTCCGCCCACTGGCCGTGGGCAGCGCCCAGCGCATCACCTTTGTCCCCGAATTGGTTGATGTGCCTGGCATGGCAGAAGCTTTGCCGGGTAGCGGGATTGATGCGCAGAATTGGTTCGCCGTCGTCGCCCCGGCAGGCACACCGGCTGGGCCGATCAATACGCTGCACGCGGCACTGACGCGCGTGATGGCGGATGAGGCGCTGGCGGCGCGGCTCAAACCGCTCAGCGTCTTGGCCATGACCGATCCCAGCCCCGCTGCCTTTGGCGAATTCTGGCGCGCGCAAGAACCCGTCTGGCGCGAGCTTGTCGAACAATCCGGCGCAACTGCGGAGTGATGAACATGGCGACCGAAATCGAATGGATGAAAATGACATCCGAAGAACTCAATGCCCGCGCTGCGGCGGGGGCATTGGTGATCATCCCCGTGGCGTCCCTGGAACAGCACGGCCCGGCACTCGCGACCGGCGTTGACATCATCTGCGCCACCGGTGTTGCGCATCGTGTCGCGCAGCGCATGGTCGCCGCCGGCGAACAGGTGGTGGTCACACCCTGCGTCTGGACCGGTTTGGCCGAACATCACGTGCCTTTCGGCGGCACCGTCACGCTGGATTACGCGGCCTTCGGAGGTGTGTTGCGCGGCATTGTGCGTTCCGCCGCGCGTGCCGGCTTCAAGCGCGCCATGCTACTGAATGGCCATGGCGGCAATGCGGAAGCGGTGGCAGTCGCCGCCGTAGATGCGCAGGCCGAAAGCGGCATTCCCGTTGCCGCCGCGACCTATTGGCACATGGCGGGCGATGCCTTCGCGCCCATTCTGGAACGCCAATCCAATGTGCTGCATGCGTGTGAGGCTGAGGCCTCCATGGTGATGGCACTCATGCCCGAAGCAGTGCGCCCTGCGCGACTTCCGGAACAACATGGCCCGCATAGCACCCGTGTTGAAGGCCAACCGGCAGCGCTCGCGCGGCGGCGTTCCTTCAAGGAGCTCAGCGCCAATGGCGTCATCGGCGATGCGCGCAGTGCCTCTGCCGCGAAGGGGGAAGCATTGCTGGAAGCGGCGGCCGAGCGCATTGCGCGGGATTTGGCGAATCCGAAGTTATGGAGTTGAGTTAGCTGGGCTCCAGCGTCTCAAACGGCAGATCAATCCAAGCCAGCGCGCCGCCCTTGCCTGCGCCAGTATCAAGGAAAATCGCCCGCCCCCCCAGCGCGCCGCGCATCTCGTGCGGCCGCCCATTGGTCGAGCGATTGTCATGCCCGACATAGGCGGTGATGCCGTGGGGTATCCGCCCCACCCAGCGCGTGGCGCGCATAGGGTAGCCATCCGGCCCGCGCTGGCCGGTCACTTCGCCGTAAAGTGCGCGGGAAAGCGGGCCATCGGGGCGGCGCACCCCGGCATCCTCAGGGGCTGCGCGATGCAGCATGGCATCATGATAGGCGGCATGGATGAACATGGCCTGCCCCAGCCGCAACCAAGCCGGGGCGCGGGCAATCTCGGCCACTGCGCGTTCGACCAGCAGCGCGCCATCGGGCGCGATCTGTAGTTGTTCCAGCGTGCGGCCCAGCCCTTCGGGGGCCACGAAAAGCCGCCCGGTTTCATGGCCAATCAGCGCGCGGCGGAGCTTATGTTCGTGATTACCCAGCAGGAAAATGCCGCGCCTGGCGTCCAGCATGGCAAAGGCGCGGCGCAGCACACCCGGGCTGTCCGGCCCGTAATCCACCAGATCACCAAGCTGGATGACGAAAAGCCCAAGCGCCTCCGCGCCCGCAATCGCGGCCTCAAACGCCTCGGCCTCGCCATGCACATCCCCCACCACGCGCAGCCCGGAAAAGCCGGCACCACGCAGCTTTCGCGCCGAAATCATCCCCCGCGCAGCCCCGCGAATGCGGCCAGCGCCCGCGCACGACCTTCTGCCAAGCCAATGATCGGCTTCGGGTAATTCTGGCCAAGCACCACCCCGGCACCGCGCAGGATCATCTCCGGCGCCTCAAAGGGCTTATGGATGAAGCGTACCGGCAGCTTGGCCAATTCCGGGCACCAGGCGCGGATATATGCCCCCTCGGGGTCGAATTTCTCGCCCTGCAGCACTGGGTTGAAGATGCGGAAATAGGGCGCGGCATCCGCCCCGCAGCCCGCAACCCATTGCCAGGAAGCGCTATTGGCCGCGAGGTCCGCATCCACCAGCGTATCCCAGAACCAATCCTGCCCTGCCTGCCAGGGTTGCAGCAGATGTTTCACGAGAAACGAAGCCGCGATCATGCGCACGCGATTATGCATCCAGCCAATCCGCCAAAGCTGGCGCATGCCTGCATCCACAATGGGATAGCCGGTCTGCCCGCGCTGCCAGGCCCGCAGCAACGCGGCATTGGGCGCCCAGGGGAAGGCCGCGAAATCGGCGCGCAGCGGCGCTTCCGGCATTTCCGGGCGGTGCCAAAGCAAATGATGCGAAAACTCCCGCCACAGCACTTCCTTCAAGAAGGTCTCGAGCCCCGCCCCGCCATGGGGTGCGGTTTCCCGCGCCGCCACCCAGACCTGACGCGGGGAGATTTCGCCAAAATGCAAATGGGGCGAGAGGCCCGAAGTGCCCCCCTTGGCCGACGGTTCATTGCGCCGATCGGCATAGGCATTGACGCCCGAGGCCAGAAAATCAGCCAGCCGCCGCGCGGCCCCGGCTTCGCCCGGTTGCCAAACCGCCCCGAAGCCTGCGGCCCAATCGGGCTCAGGCGGGCGCGGCAGCAGGCCAAGCGCCGCGATGTCCAATCCCAACGGCGCGTTTGGCGCTGCGCGCAGTTTCTCGGGCGCAGAAATCGGTGCGGCGGGGTCGCCAAAGCCAAATAACGTGCGGGAGAAAGGGGTATAGACCGCATAGGGCTTGCCCGCCCCGGTGCGCACCAGATGCGGTTCATGCAGCAGGGCGGAGCGATGCAGCACCAGCTTGCGCCCCGCCCCTTGCAGGGCATCGGCCAGCTCGGCATCGCGCGCCCGCGCCCAGGGTTCGGTCAGCCGCCCGGCATGGATTTCATCGGCACCGATCTCGGCCGCCAGCTTTGGCAGCAGGTCCAGCGCGGCGCCGTGCAGTACCAGAAGCGGGGCGCCGAGGGCCTTGAGGTCGCGCGAAAGGGCTTCAAGGCTGTGGTGCAGCCACCAGCGGGAAGCGCCGCCCTCTGTCCAGGTGCCGGCAGCCTCCGCATCCAGGATGAAAACCGGCAGGATCGGGCGGTCCGCCACGGCATGCAGCGCCGGGTTATCGGCCAGGCGCAAATCCTGGCGGAACCATAAAAGAGCAGGTTTGGACATTCCGCGCATGTAATGCCTACCCAGCCCGGCTGAAAGCGCCTGTTTCAGGTGGCGGGAAAATTCGCCCGGTCCCCGGTGCGAAATACCTTGCGGCCTGAGGCCTTGATCGCCTCATGATTCTGGTAAATCCACCAGACCGCATCCACCACATCACTGCGCAGCTTGGTGGTGGCATCGCCAAACAGCACGCGGTCAATGTCCAAGGCCAAGGCTTGCCGGCTCAGCGCCACACGTTCAGCATCATTGTCAATCACGCGTAAGGCCGCGGTGATATAGGCTTCCTCATCCTGGGCGATCAGCCATTCCGGCATGCCAAGCCGGCGCAGCAGCATGGAATCTGTGCGCGCATGTAGATCAAGCCCTTCCAAAGCCACCACGGGAATGCCCTGGCGGAGCGAATCCATCACACTATGCAGCCCACCAAAGGGGAAGGGGCTCAGGTTCAGATCGCAGGCGTTCAGTTCCGCGAGGTAGGCGTTATAGGCCATGACCGGATGCACGATGCTGCCGGGCAAATGCCGATCAAAGACGCGCCGCGTGGCCAGCAGTTCCAGGCCCGAGACATTGGGAAAGACGCGAAATTCCAAGGGCCGGCGCGCCTTTTCCCGAATGCGGCGCAAGACGCTGATGAAATGCGGGTTGAGCTTCAACAGGTTGGATGGCAGCGCGACACGCAAGGGGCTGGCACTTGCCCGAATGGCGGGTGAAACCGGCTTGTAGAAGGGCGATCTTTCGAAAATCAGGCTCTCATCCGGCAGCAGGACCACTTGTTCGGCCAAAAGGCTGGCGTCACCGACATAGCCTTCTTCGGTGAAATAGTAGTCCATGGTGTCACAGAAGGTGGAAGCCGAATGGCCAAGCCCGGCGAATTGAATGGGCGCCAGGCGGAAATTGGCGAGTACCGGCCCCCAATGGCGCATGCCAACGCTCAGCCAAAAAATCATATCAGGCGCGATCGCCCTAATGTCATCCGCCAGACGATTGAAATAACCGCTGCCCCCTTCGCGCTTGAAAACGCGCACCTCATCAAACAGCGCGCGCGCATTGGGGTCAGCCTGGGCTTCCTCGGTCAGCAGCACCAGATGAAAGCGCTGGCGCAATTGGCGCAGATATTGGCCGAAATAACGATATTGCACATGGTTTGAGTGCATGATCTCCGCCGCCACCAGCAGCGTGGGCCGCGCCTTCAGCGCGCGCGGCCTGGGCAGCGCGGCATCGCCAAGGCCAATCCCCAGGCCCCAATGGCGCAGCACGCGGTTCAGCACGGGTTTGATGCCGTGCTTGTCGCGCGCCCCGGCATAGGAACAAAGCATCCAGGCCGCTGAGGCCAGCACCAGATGATCCACTGAAAGCGGCAGCGGGACAGGCTTCAGCCGCCCAGCCAGGCTGACCAGCGCTTCGCGTCGCTGATAGCCAGCTTCGGTTAGTACCGGCTTTTGCGAAATCAGGCACATCGCGGCCAGCAGCGCGAGCGGCGCCGGCGCTTCCAGCAGCGCCGCCATATCAATCGGCAGCGCCGTATCCACAGAAAGCAGAAGCCAAGCCTTGGCGAAAGCTTCTCGGTCCTCCCGCCCCAGGCGCCTGAGCCCATCCGTATCGCCCGCGCCCAGGATGCGCAGGATGTGATCCGAATTGCCGAAGCCGCTTACGGCCTGAAAATTATCGGTGACGCGCCCGATGGCGGCGAAGCGCAGTGCCGCATCGCCGCCAAAGCCGATGCCTGGGGTGGTCATGATGCGCGCCATGGCTGCGGCCAGGCGCGTGGCCAGAACCTCATTCTCCTGCGGTGGCTCTGGCGCGGCCAGATCTTGCAGGCCAGTGCCGCCGGCCAAGCGCCGCAAAAATGCCAACAGCGCATCCATCGCATCGGCGGGGGGGCGCGCGGCAATGGCTTCCAGTTTTGCAAGCGGGCTGAACGACATGGCGAAAACCTGGGTAGGAGAGAAGGCTTATCGCTTGGCCCTTGGCGAGCGGCAAGGCAGGCAATGCCACCGCGCGGTCGGGCTGCATTGGCTTGGCGCCATGACATATTTGTGAAGTCCAAGGCAGCTTCTTTGGCGTGATTGCCTTAACGAATCAGGCGATAAGAAAGCTCTGCGATCTGTGAAGTGGCACACGCTGGAGTGAGGTTAAGGATTGATCGTGAGTCTGGCCTACACGGAAACAACGCCATCCCGTCGCCCCCCGGTCCGGGCCACCCCCAAAGCCCGGGCTGGTCATGATCCGGGCGGACAAGATGGGCGCGCACCCAAGCCGCCGCGGCTGGCAACGATTCATGTGCTGATCTGCCTGGCGCTTGCCCTACCCGCCGGCATGTTGGGGCTTTCCGTACTGATGGCCTGGCAAAGCCTGTGGCAAAATGCTGAGGACCGCGTGGTGGCTGCGGCGGAAGGCGCGGCTGAATATGCCGGGCGCGTCCTGGTGGCGCATATGGCGACAACAGATCGCATTGCGCAGGCAACCCAAGGTGTCTCCGCAGCGGAAATCGCTGCGGATGAACCCCGGTGGCATCGCCAATTGCGCGAGCATATCGCCCGCATGAGGCTGATATTGGAGGCCAAGCTGGTCAGCGCGGATGGTACCATCCTGGCGGCGGCCGTATCTTCACCTCCCCCAAGCTTCAGCATGGCAGTCAGGGAACAATTCACCGCATTGGAGAGTATACCGGAAGGCAGCCTATGGATCAGCCGGGCTTATCAGATCACCGGCGGCGACAAGAACTTTTTTTCCATCAGTCGCGCACGCCCTGGCCCGGATGGCGGGGCGGTGGTGGTATCGCTGGATGTGGCCGCGCTGGGCGCCGGCCTGGGCCGAGTATCCGTCCGCCAAGGAGAGATTGTCGCGATCCTGCGCCGGGATGGCGAAGTCCTGACGCGCCACCCCCCCATGCCGGGGCGCGCAGGGCCCTTACCCCCGGAAGCACCAATCAGGCAGATAATGGAAGCGGGCCGTGAGTCTGGCAAGCTGCAAAGCATTCTGCCCATGACTGGTGAGCCGATTTTGGTGGGTTTTCGTCGTTTGGCTGAATACCCGCAACTTTATGCTGTGGCGGTGATGCCGCGCGCCTTGATCATGCGCCAATGGTGGCATGAGGTCTGGCACGTACTGGGCTTTGGCCTGCTTGCCATGGCTGCGCTGGGGGCCCTGGCTTGGCGGGTGGCGCGGCAGCAAGCATCCTTGCTTGGCGCCAAGGTCGAACTTGAAGCGCGGGTGGCCGAACGCAGCGCCCAATTGGCGGATGAGGGGCAGCGTTTGGCTTTGGCCTTGGAGGCAGGTGATTTAGGCACATGGGAGATGGATCTGGCGCGCGGTACGATCTGGCGATCCGCCCGCATGCGGCAGATACTTGGCAGACCCGAAGCGGCAGCGGTTACCGATTACCCTGGCAGCTACCCGGAAATTCACCCGGATGATGTGGCTTGGTTGAGAGAGCAACAACAAAAAATCCTGAGGGGCGACGCCAAGGATATATATGCGGAGGCACGTTTCCGCCTGCCAACAGGCGGCTGGGGGTGGCTTGAATCCTTTGGCCGGGTGGTCAGGCACGATCCGGACACGGGGGCGGCGCGGTTCCTCACGGGTGTTACGCGCGATATCACGGCGCGCACGGAAGCCGAAGCACGGCGCGAAGTGATGATCCGTGAATTGGACCATCGCGCAAAGAATATCCTGGCCGTGATCCAATCCATCCTGCGACTGAGCGCGAAGGAAGACCCGGTGCATTATGCCTCACGCGTGGAGGGCCGTATTGCCGCACTCTCCCGCGCGCAGGCATTGCTGTCGGCGGGAGCCTGGTCCGGGGCGGATTTGGCCACGGTGCTGCGCGGGGAAGTGCTGCCATTCATCGGCGGCGGCCGAGGGGAGGATGGCGCCGCCCGCCTCAGCCTGGATGGGCTGGCCTTGAGGTTGGCCGTGCATGCCGTTCAGCCAGTGAGCCTGGCCATCCATGAATTGACCAGTAATGCGCACGATCATGGCGCCTTCAGCGTGCCAGGGGGGCGCGTCGCCATAAGCTGGTGGATGGATGAGGAAGCCGGGCTTTTGCGCCTGCACTGGTTGGAGGTGGGCGGCCCGCCAGCCAAGGCACCGGCGTGCTGGGCAGTGGGCGGCAAGATGATCCGCGCATCGGTCCAGACCCAATTACTTGGCAGTTTTTCGCCGGAATGGGGGGAGGCGGGCTTTGCCGCCCATATCACCTTGCCGATTAACTGCCTGGCCAATCAAGGCGCATAAGCCTTATGTCGCCTGATCAAGCCAAGTGGGCACACTTGGCGGCTCGGAAAATGCGACCCATCAAAAATTCAGCAGGCTGTTGAAATGCGTAGCCTGCTGAATGCCTATTTCGGCGAGATCACCATCACCATCTGGCGATTTTCGAGCTTGGGCATTTGTTCGACCTTCACCAATTCAGTCAGGTCGCTGCGGATACGTTCCAGCACCTTCACGCCCAATTCCTGGTGCGCCATTTCGCGGCCACGGAAGCGCAGCGTTACCTTCACCTTGTCGCCTTCGCCGATGAAGTTCTTCATCTGCTTCATCTTCACATCGTAATCATGGTCATCAATATTCGGTCGAACCTTGATTTCCTTGATTTCGACGACCTTCTGCTTCTTGCGCGCCTCATTCGCCTTCTTCTGCTGCTCGTATTTGTATTTCCCGTAATCCAGGATTTTGCAGACAGGCGGCACAGCATTGGGCGAGATTTCCACCAGGTCCAGGCCGAGATCGTAAGCGCGGATCAGCGCTTCGCGGGCGGACATGACGCCGATCATCTCTCCGGCGTCATCAATCAGGCGGACCTGAGGGACGCGGATTTCATCATTGATACGCGGGCCTTCACGCGCGGGGGCCTGCTGGGCGGCGGGCAGAGGGGGTCGAGCTATGATACTCTCCTGTCGTGGTTATCAGAACGGCGTATTTATGGGCTTTTGGGCGGCATGCTGCAAGTTTTGCATGGGCTTTGCCGCCACGGCCTCATTAAATCTTCCGTGGTTGTGGCGTCAGGCGCGCAAATCGGGCGGCGTTGCCTCCGCAGCCAACAAAGCCACGGCATCGGCAAGCTTCAGCGTTTCCTGATCCCGCCCCGGCAGGCGGCGGAGCACAATGGTGCCTTCCTCAGCCTCTCGCCGGCCAATCACGGCCAGGATGGGCACGCGCTGGTCAATGTGATCCACCACCTTGCGGTTGATTTTCTCATTGCGAAGGTCAAGTGAGGCCGCGACGCCAGCCTTTTGCAACGCGGCGGCGGCCTGGCGGGCGAAGGGGGCGGCTTCATCCACAATGGTTGCGACCACCACCTGAACTGGGGCGAGCCATAGCGGGAAGCGCCCCGCATGTTCTTCGATCAAAATGCCAAGGAAGCGCTCAAAAGACCCCAATATGGCGCGGTGCAGCATGACGGGGCGGCGGCGGGTGCCATCTTCGGCGACATATTCCGCATCCAGCCGTTCCGGCAGCACGAAATCCACTTGCAGCGTGCCGCATTGCCAATCGCGGCCAATCGCATCGCGCAGCACGAATTCCAGCTTGGGGCCGTAAAAGGCGCCCTCGCCAGGGTTCAATTCATACTCAACGCCCGCAATGCGGCAGGCGTCTTTCAGCGCGCCTTCCGCCTGGTCCCACACCGCATCCGTCCCCGCACGCCGCGCCGGGCGGTCGGAGAATTTCACGCGGACTTCGGTAAAGCCGAAATCGCGATAGATGGAAGACAAAAGCGCGACGAAGCGCACCGTCTCATCCGCAATTTGTTCTTCCGCGCAGAAAATATGCGCATCATCCTGGACGAAGCTGCGCACGCGCATGATGCCGTGCAGCGCGCCTGAGGGTTCATAGCGATGGCAAGCGCCGAATTCCGCCATGCGCAGTGGCAATTCGCGATAGGAACGCAAGCCCTGATTGAAAATCTGCACATGGCAGGGGCAGTTCATCGGCTTCAGCGCCAGCACGCGGTCTTTTTCATCCTCGTCTTCCACGCGGGCGACGAACATGTTTTCGCGGAATTTTTCCCAATGCCCGGAAGCTTCCCAAAGCTTCCGATCCACCAGCTGCGGTGTCTTCACTTCCTGATAATCGGCGATATCCAGGCGGCGGCGCATATAGGCTTCCACCGTGCGATAGAGCCGCCAGCCCTTGGGGTGCCAGAAGACCGAGCCGACAGCCTCATCCTGCAAATGAAATAGGCCCATTTCCTTGCCGATCTTGCGGTGGTCGCGCTTTTCCGCTTCTTCCAACTGCAACAAATAGGCGTCGAGTTCCTTCTGATCGCGCCAGGCGGTGCCATAAATCCGGCTTAGCATGGCGTTGCGATGATCGCCGCGCCAATAGGCGCCGGCCACTTTCATCAGCTTGAAGGCGGTGCCGATATCGCCCGTGCCGCGCATATGCGGGCCGCGGCAGAGATCGGTCCAGGCGCCTTGCTTGTAGATGCTGATGATTTCGGATTTCGGCAAATCCTGAATCAATTCCGCCTTGTAGCGTTCACCCTTGTCGGTGAAGAAGCGAATCGCATCTTCGCGGTCCCATTCTTCGCGCATAAAGGCGTCATTACGCGCGATGATTTCGCGCATCTTCGCCTCGATCTTGGCGAAATCATCCGGCGTGAAGGGATCATTGCGGGCGAAATCGTAATAGAAGCCGTTTTCGATCGAAGGGCCAATGGTGACTTGCGTGCCGGGGTAAAGCGCCTGCACGGCTTCCGCCAGCACATGCGCGCAATCATGGCGGATCATCTCCAGCGCTTCTGGGTCGCGCCGCGTGATGAAGCGCAGCTTGGCGTCCTGGGTGATGCTGGCCGAAAGATCGCGCAGCTTGCCATCCACTTCCATGGCAAGCGCTGCCTTGGCCAGGCCCGGGCCAATCGAAGCCGCGATAGTGGTGCCCGTCACCGCGCCGTCAAATTGGCGGATGGAACCATCGGGCAGGGTAATCGCGGGCATGAACAGCGTCCTATGGGTTGAAAGCAGGCCGGACCATGGGCAGAGGCCCCTTCCGGGTCAAGCCGTTGCGGCGGGTTGATTGATCAATTCCTGAAGCGCGGCCTGTACTTCCGCCGGGGGCAGCGCGGAAAGGGGCAAGTGGCGGAGCACGGCCACATGCGGGCCGCGCGGGGCGCAAAGCGCGGGGTCGCTATCCTCACCAAACAGGGCGAGCGTCGGGCAGCCGGCCACGGCGGCCAGATGGGTTGGGCCCGTGTCATTGCCGATGCAAAAGGCCGCGCGGCGGGCGAGCGCCGCGATATCGGCGAAGCTTGTCTTGCCCGTCAGGTCACGCGCGCCGGGGGTGGTTTGCGTGATCGCTGCGCCCAGGCTGGCTTCGGCCGGGCCGCCCAGGATCACGGCGGGGATATCCAGCGCCGCCGCCAAGGCTGCGAAATTCGCGACGGGCCAACGCTTGGCCGGCCTGCCGGGGGAGGCACCCGGGATCAGCAGTGCAAAGTGCTCAGGCAAGGCGAAGCGCGTGATATCGGCATCCAACCAGGCAAGTTCTGGCGCCGGGAAATGGCTGATGCCGGCCATCGCCAATTGCTCCCGCTGGCGTTCGACCGTGTGCATGAAATCGCGGCGCGGATTGGCATGCGGATGGGAAGCGCCCGCAGCAATGCCGGACCATTCCACGCCGCGCCCAACCAGCCAGCGATAGCGCGATGACCTGTCAGAGGTCTGCAAATCATAAACCCGGTCAAACCGCGCCGCGCGCAATTGCCGGCGCAAGGCCCAAAGCGCGGCGAGGCCCCGCGGCCGGCCATTCTCCCAAACCTGATCAAACCAGGGTGCTTGGCGCGCGAGGGGGGCGAAGGGCGGCGTGGTCAGCAGCGTGATCTCCGCCCCCGGATGATTCGCCCTGATCGCCGCAAAAGGCCCGAAAGCCTGCGCAAAATCCCCAAGTGCGCCGAGTTTGATCACCAGGATGCGCGGCTTCATCGCAGCACTTCCCGATAAACGGCCATCGTCGCGGCCTGCATGGCCGCAGTCGTGTAGCCCGAAAGCACCGCCGCCCGCGCCCTTGCGCCAAGCGCCGCGCATTCGGCAGTTGGCAGGGCCAGCACCTTGCTAATGGCGTCTGCCAGTGCAGCGGCATCACCGGGCGGGGTGCGCCAGCCTGTCACACCCTCGGCCACGGTTTCGCGGGGCGCGCCAAGGTCACTCGCAATCACGGGCCGTGCCATGGCCTGGGCTTCGATCACGGTGCGGCCAAAGGCTTCCGCATCGGTGGAGGCATGAATAACGACATCGGCCAGCATCAGCGCCGCCGGCATGTCATTGGCGTGGCCTACAAGCCGCACGCGATCCCGCAAGCCGAGGCTTTCAATGCGGGCTTCCAATTCAGCGCGAAAGGCCGGGCGTTCTTCCGCATCGCCAACCAGCAGGGCAAGCGAATCCCCCGGCATGTGGGCCATGGCTTCCACCAGCACCATCTGGCCTTTCCAGCGCGTTACACGCGCCGGCAGCATGATGATCGGGCGGCCTTCAGGCAGGCCCCAGGCAGTGCGGAGCGCCACCATCCGTTCGGCGCTCACCAAACCAGGGTCAAAGCGCCTGGGGTCCACACCGCGTGGGATCACACGCAACCTAGCCTCCTCCACCCCATGCCGGGCGCGGATCAGATCGGCGATGAAATGGCTGATGGCAATCACGCGATCCCCGCGCGCCATCACGGAATTATAGAAGCGCTTGCCGGGGAAGCCTTCATTATAGGCGCCGTGATAGGTGGTGACGAAGGGCAGCCCTGCGCGCCGAGCCGCCATCAGCGCCGACCAGGCCGGCGCACGCGAACGCGCATGGATGAGCGCCACCCCTTCCGCCCGCGCCAGCGCCGTGAGTGAAGCCGCGTTGCGCCAAAGGGCGAAGGGCGATTTGGCGGTCAACGGCAGGGTGATGTGCTTGGCGCCCAGCGCTTCCAAGGCCGGCACCATTTCCCCACCCGCAGAGGCCACAATGGCGCGAAACCCCGCGGCTATCTGCGCCTCGGCAATCTCAAGCGTGCCGCGTTCCACACCCCCGGAGCGGAGCGCGGGCAGCACCTGCAATAGGGCGGGGGGTTGGGCCGTCATGGCGTAGCGTTAGCGCGGAATAGCGCTAAGGGCGACCTTTGCGCGCAGGAAAGCCCTTGCAGGCAGGGCTCGGGTTCGGCATTTGAGGGGGGTGACCCTGTATTTCACCGCCATGGTGCTGCTTTCGATCGGCGCCTTCATCCATTCCAAAAGCCCTGCGCCAGAAATGCGCCCGGCTTCCGAAGCCGCGTCCACCTTCTGGGTTTGGCTGTCGCGCGCGGCGTTTGTCACCTGGATTGCACTGATTGTCTGGGGGTTCCGGGAATTGCATTGGTCCCAGCCGATTGCGGCGGTGATGGTATCCTTGGTTGGCAATGCTGTGATTGCCATGCGCGGCCCGCGCGATGCCTGGCCCATGCTGTCCATGGTGTTCAGCGTGTTGGGCCTGGCGGCGGCGGCGATAATTCTTTTTGACTGGAACCCAGCGGGTTAACCCGCCGGGATCAGCTTCACCCGCCTGCCATCCACCCCAAGCGCCAATTGGCCAGACCGCAGCGCCAAAGCGGCCTCCCCAAACACTTCCCGCCGCCAGCCATGCAGTGCCGGCACATCTTCCTGCCCGGTGGCCAGCTTTTCCAGATCATCGCTGGAAGCGAGCAAGCGGGGTGCGACATCGTGCTCCTCGGACTTCGCGGCCAGCAGCACCTTGAGCAGCGCCACCAGCGCTGGGGAAGGTGGCGGGCCGACCTTTTCCTTCTGCAATTGCGGCAATTCTTCTTC
>CAMCZJ010000040.1 GCA_945886995.1 Asaia bogorensis | reverse complement strand
GAAACACGGTTTCGGTCACAATGGCGAAGGCGATGATGGCGCCCAATTGCAGCCCGACAATGGTGATCACGGGCACCAGCGTATTCTTGAGCGCATGGCCGAAATGCACGGCACGGTTCGGCAAGCCCCGCGCGCGCGCGAATTTGATGTAATCCGTGCGCAGCACTTCCAGCATCTCGGCCCGCACAAGGCGCATGATCAGGGTCAATTGGAACAGGCCAAGCGTGATGGAAGGCAGCACCAGCGCCTTAAGGCCACTCCAGGTCAAAAAAACCCGTGGACCACCAGCCAAGCTTCACCGTATCGCCGCGCCCGAAGGAAGGCAGCATCCCAAGCCAAACAGCAAAGACCAGGATCAGCAAAATGCCAATCAGAAACACAGGCAGCGATACCCCAATCAGGCTGAAGGTCAGGAAAAAGCGCGACAGCCAGGAATTGCGATAAAGCCCCGTATAAACCCCCATCGGCACGCCGATCAGCAGCGCGACCGATGCCGCGCAAAAGGCCAATTCAAGGGTCGCCGGCGCGCGTTCCGCGATCAAATCCGCGACAGGCCGCGACAAACGATAGGACAGCCCAAATTCGCCCTGCACCGCATTGCCTATAAAGGTCCCGAATTGCACCCAGAATGGCCGATCCAGCCCCAAATCCTGCACCAGCGCCTGACGCTGCGCCTCAGTGAAATCCTGCCCGAGCATGATCGCCACCGGATCGCCCACATAGGCGAACATGGCGAAGGAAATCAGCGCAACGGTCAGCATCACAGGCAAGGCCTGCAAGATGCGGGAGATGATGAAGGCGAACAAAAAAGGTACTCCAGTAAGCATTTTCAAGCCAAGTGGAATCACTTGGCGACTCGGAAAATGCGACCAAAAAAATCTCCAAGCGCGGCGGGTGCGAAACCCGCCGCGCCAGGGGATCAGTTCATTTTCGCCCAGCGGAAATAGGGCTGGTTATTGGCCATATGCGGAATGGTCAGGTTGGACCGCATGGCCCAGGGGATCATCTGATGGTGCAGCGGAATATGCGGCACATCTTCGCGATAAATCCTCAGCGCCTCACGGATCGCCTCATTCCGCGCCTCGCCGGATTGGGTCTTCATCCGCTGGATCATTTCATCCATGCGCGGGTTGGAATAGCGCCCGTAATTCCAGATGCCATCGCCCTGCGCGCCATTGCGGGTCGCGACCAGGGATTGGAAGGAATAAAGCGCATCCAGCGTCGGTACGCCCCAGCCTAGCAGATAGATGGAGGTGTCATCGCGCTGGATCTTGGCAAAGAAGGGCGCCAAGGGCATGGCGTTCAACTTGGCGCGAATGCCAACCCGCGCCCACATGGCAACGACCGCCTGGCAAATCTGCTCATCATTGATGTAGCGATTATTCGGGCAATCCAGCGTGATCTCAAAGCCATTCGGGAAGCCCGCTTCGGCCAAAAGCGCCCGCGCGCGCGCCGCATCATAAGGCAGGCGCACATCTTCTTCCTTCACATAGCCATTGACCTGAGACGGGAAGAAGGTGCCCGTCACCACGGATTGGCCACGCATGGTGGTGCGGTGGATCGCCTGGATATCAATCGCGTGATAAAGCGCCTGACGCACGCGCAAATCCTTCATTGGATTGCGCCCCTTCACATCGGAATAGAGCAATTCATCGCGGAATACGTCCATAGCCAGGAAGATGGTGCGCACTTCCGGGCCTTCCAGCACGCGGATGTTTTGCGCCTGACGCAGCCGGTTCAAATCCTGCAAGGGCGGGTCAAGCACGAAATCAACCTCACCCGAAAGCAGGGCGGCGATGCGCGTTGCATCAGATGCGATCGGGCGGAAGATGATTTCCGTCACATTCGCCTCACGGCTGGCTTCTTCCTTCCAGCCCCACCAATCATTGTTGCGGGTCATGACGGTGCGCACATCGGCTTCACGCGCCGTCAGGCGGAAGGCGCCGGTGCCGTTGGTGTTGCGGACCGTGTGCATTTCTTCCCGCTGGCGGGTATTTTGTGGCCGCGCGGCGTTGTTCTTTTCGGACCAGCTCCGAGACATCATGAAGACGGAAGCGATCTTATTGGGCAGGATCGGGTCCGGCAGCTTGGTGATGATATCCACCACCAGCGGTTCCACCTGAACCGCACGTTCCACCGTATCCACAAAAATCCCGTAATTGGAGGTCGGCGCCAAAGCGCGCGTCACGCTGAACACCACATCATCGGCGGTGAAGGCCTCGCCTTCATGGAATTTCACGCCGTCGCGCAGCCAGAAACGCCAGCGATTGGGTTCCTGCTGCTCCCACCGCGTGGCCAGGCCCGGCGCCAGGCCCAATTCCTGGGTGCGGCTGATCAGCATGTCATAGACCTGTTGCAGCACCATGGTGACCGTGCCGACATTCTGGCTATGCGGGTCGAGCGTATTGGGGTCGCCCGAGGCAGCCCAGCGCACGGTTCGCGCATCCGCATTCGCCCAGCCAAGCGCCAGCCCGCAGGTCAGCGCGGTCGCCCATAACAGCTTTCGCATCCCGTTCTCCTGTTTTTTGGTTAAAGCCCTGACGTCGCCTATAGGGGCGCCTGCCCCCGCCGGGAAGGGGTTTTGTCTGAGGAGGGGGGGGAGATTTCCCCGACAGCGAAACTGCTTTAGCTTCGCCCCCATCCGTCCAAGAGAACACCGCCATGCCGCGCTTCGCCGCCAATCTTTCCATGATGTTCAATGAAGTCCCCTTTCTGGACCGCTTCGCGCTCGCGGCCAAGGCTGGCTTCAAGGGGGTGGAGTTCCTATTCCCCTATGAACACGAGGCGGCGGAGATCGCCGCACGGCTCAAGGATAATGGCTTGCAGCAGGTGCTGTTCAACGCGCCGGCGGGGGATTTTGCCAAGGGGGAACGCGGCATGGCCGCCATCCCCGGCAAGCAGGCCGCCTTTCGGGACAGCATCAAAATCGCCCTGGAATACGCCGCTGCCCTGGCCTGCCCCCGTCTGCACATCATGGCCGGGCTCAAGCCCGAAGGGGTCGCGCATGACACACTCACGGCGGTTTATGGCGCCAATCTGGCCTATGCGGCGGAAGAATGCGCCAAGGCAGGCGTGAAGCCCATCATTGAACCCATCAATCACCGGGATATTCCAGGCTTTTTCCTGAACACCACGGATCAGGCAGCCGCCATTATCGCCGCCATAGGCCCCGAAAAGCTTGGCCTGCAATTCGATCTGTATCACTGCCAGATCACGGAAGGTGATGTGGTCAAGCGGGTCGAGAGGCACCTGCCGCTGATTGCCCATATGCAGGTGGCCGATACCCCGGGCCGGCATGAACCCGGCACGGGCGAGGTGAATTGGCCCTTCGTCTTCAAGACCATTGACGCGCTTGGTTTTCGCGGCTGGATCGGCTGCGAATACCGCCCCGCCGGCGAAACCCTCGCCGGGCTTTCCTGGTTCGCCCCCTATAAGGACTGACATCACATGAAAATCGCCTTTATCGGCCTTGGCATCATGGGCCGCCCCATGGCCGGCCACCTGAAGAATGCCGGCCACGCCATCACCGTGGTGGAACGCAAAAGCCTGACCGCCGAAGACCGCGCGGCTTTCTCGGTCGCCGCCGATGCCAAAACCGCCACCGCCGGGGCGGAAGTGGTCATCCTGATGGTGCCCGATACCCCTGATGTGGAAGCCGTGCTGTTCGGCGCGGGTGGGGTGGCTGAGGGGCTCAAGCCCGGCACGCTCGTGATTGACATGTCCTCCATCAGCCCGACCGCCACGAAGGATTTCGCGGCCAAGATCGCGGCCAAGGGCGGCGATTACCTCGATGCCCCGGTCTCAGGCGGGGAGGTCGGCGCCAAGCAAGCAAGCCTGACCATCATGGTCGGCGGCTCAGACGCCGCCTTTGAACGCGCCAAGCCGCTGTTTGAAGCCATGGGCAAGAATATCACTTTGGTCGGCGGCACCGGCGCCGGGCAGACCTGCAAGATCGCCAATCAGATCATCGTCGCACTCACCATTGAAGCGGTGGCGGAAGCGCTGACTTTTGCCTCCAAGGCCGGGGCCGATCCGGCCAAGGTGCGCCAAGCCATCACCGGGGGCCTCGCCACCTCCCGCATTCTGGAACTGCATGGGGAACGCATGATCAAGCGCACCTTTGCACCTGGCTTCCGCATCCGCCTGCACCAGAAGGATTTGAACCTGGCTTTGCAAGCGGGCCGCGAATTGGGCGTGGCTTTGCCCAATACGGCGTCCACCCAGCAGCTTTTCGCCGCCGTCGCCGCGGCAGGCGGGGCGGATTTGGACCATTCCGGCCTGGTCAAGGCGCTGGAGACGCTCGCCGCGCATCCGGTCGCGCCGGACGCCTGAAAAGCGGCCTGATCCAGCGTGGAAAGCCCCGCCCCGGCGGGGCTTTCGCATTTTTTGGCATTTTAGCCAAAATCAGGGTGAGTTTTTATTTTTGTACAATTCCCATTTTGTGATAGCGTTCCGCGTAACAATATCCGCTTGGCCCCTGCCAAGCTTAGCCAATTAAGGCAGCAACCTCATGCGGTTCGAAGAAATCGGCGAACAGCTTCGCACCTATCGCCTGGAATCAGGCTTGAAGGCGGATGAAATCGCCGCCCGGCTCGGCATCTCCCGCGCCGCGCTCTACCGCTATGAAAAGGGCGAGGTTATCAAACTTGATACCGTCCGGCGGCTGGCGGAGATGTTGCAAGTCTCCCCCCTCGCGCTGCTGGGCATTGGGGTGGATTACTTCTCCCGCATCACGGCCTTCCTGGAACGGCTGCGCCATATTGAAGAGGAAGCCGATAGCCAATTGCAGTTTGGCGGCGCGCTTTGCTTCGCGCTTGCAAGTGATGGCCTTTATCAAGTGTTGCGCGGCCTTTGGGTGGAAGCGGCCAATCTGGCGCCGGACCGGGTCGCGGCGCGGAGCGCTGCTGATCAATGCCTGACCCTGCTCGCGCAACGGCGGCTGATCCTGGAACAGCGCCGCCCCAGCATCATTGCCATGCTGTCGGAAGCGGCCATTCGGCATTTTTTGGAAGATGGCATCTGCGCCGGCCTGCCGCTTTCAGAACGCAGCCGCGCCGAAGCGCGTGCCGCTGCGGTGACTGAGGCGGAAAACCTTGCCAATCAAATCGAACAGGCGCCACTTGGCGTGCAGATTGGGCTTTTGCAGGAACCCGAACCCTTGAACCTGGCCACAATCTATCGGGGCCGCGACCGCGCCTTTGTGGTTGGCAACCCCTTCCCGGTGGATGCGCATCCGGCCTGGGCGCAGGGGATTGTCAGCGTCACCTCAGCCGAAGATGCGCTCGCCATTCATCAACGTGTCGCGGAAACCTGCTGGCGCCAGGCGCGCAAGGGCATGGCAGCGGCGCAAAGGCTGCGTATTTTGATTGCGGAAGCCAACCCGGACTAAGGGGGGCTTGCCCTTCCCAGCCCCAGCGTCTCCATAATGCGCTGCCGGAACCTCTGCCGGCGCCACATGAGGAAACGCCATGGCCCGCGAGAATTGGGACGCCGAAATGCTGCGCTTCACCGAAATGATGGAGGCGCGCGCCGCGGCGCAGCCCCCGGTGAAGCTGGAATTGCCGCTGGATAATTCGCGGGAATTGAATGATGGGCTCAGCCTGCCGCTCGCCAAGGGTGGCGCCGTCATGGCGGAAAGTGAGGATCGCTGGCTGGCGCTGCGTGGGCGGCGCATTCTCTGCCGCTTTCATCGCCCGACAGCGGGCACGGGGCATCCGGTGCTGGTTTATCTGCATGGCGGTGGCTGGGTTTGGGGCAGCGTGGATACGCATGACCGGCTGATGCGCGAATATGCCGCCGTATCTGGCTGCGCCGTGATTGGCGTGGATTACGCGCTGAGCCCTGAGGCGATTTTCCCGCAAGCCTTGGAAGAATGCGCGGCTGTCACGCGCTGGGTTGCCAAGCGTGGCGCGGAATGGGGCTTGGATACCAGCCGCATCGTACTGGGCGGCGATTCAGCGGGCGGGAACCTTGCAGCCGGCACAGCGCTATTGTTGCGGGAGACTGATCCCACGCTGAGGCTGCGCGGCCTGCTGATCAATTACGGTGTCATGGACAGCGCCATGAACACGCCAAGCTATGATGCTTTCGCGACTGGGCATTTCCTGACGCGGGAGAAAATGGATTTCTACTGGCGCTGCTATGCGCCGAAGGAAGCGGATCGCGTGACCCCCTTCGCCGCCCCCATGCGCGCCGATCTGCGCGGCCTGCCGCCCGTGCTGGTGCATATCGCGGAGCTGGACGTTTTGTCCGATGAAAACAGGCTTTTTGCCAATAAGCTCCGCGCCGCTGGGGTTGCGGTGACCGAGGAAGTTTTCCGCGGCACCATCCATGGCTTCCTGCGCGCCCTTGGCCATGTGGCGGCAGCGGATCGTGCGGCGCGGCAGGGCGGTGAATGGCTGAAGGCGCGTTTTGCGTGAACCAAACAATAAGAGAGAAAAACCATGATTGATGAAGCAACCAAGCAGCGCATTCAAAGCCAATTGGGTGATCCGACGCGCGCTTCGCATTACCTGAAGCCCGATCAAATGACCTGGCAGGCGACGGAGTTTCCCGGAATTGAGATGAAGCTGCTCTGCCGGGATGAGGCACGCGGCATGTCCACCATCCTGTTCCGCATGGCCCCCGGTGCGGAAGTGCCGCTGCATGAACATACGGATATTGAACAGACCTATGTCATGGAAGGCTATCTGGAAGATGATGAAGGGCGCTGCGGCCCGGGCGAATTCGTCTGGCGCCCGGCGGGCAATACGCATGTGGCGCGAGCCCCAGAAGGCGCGCTGTTTCTTTCCATATTCCTGAAGCCCAATCGCTTCGTGGAAAAGCAACCGGGCTTCGCGCGGTAAATGGCGAGAGCGTGTTGCGTTCACTTGGGTTCCCGCACACGCTCTAGATCGTTGTTTTTCGAGCATCTTCACCCGTTCAGATGGTGCCATCTGAACGTGATCTGCTCTGAGGGGTAGATTTAATCCCCCGCCAGCGCCCGCTTCGCCACTTCCGTCAAAAACTTCGATGCGGTCGGCAAGATCGCATCGTTGAAATCATAGCGCGCATTATGCAAATCGCGCCCTTCCTCGGCGGGACCATTGCCGATCCAAACAAAGGCGCCTGGCACTTCCTTGAGGAACCAGGCGAAATCCTCACCCGTCATGGCCGGGCGCATATCGCGCCGCGTTTCGGTGATGCTCGCCGCAGCCGCCGCGGCCAAATCACGCTCCGCCGGGGAATTCGCCGTCACGCCAAGGTCAGGGCTGATGATCAGCGTGCCCTTCACGCCGCAGGTTGCGGCCACGCCATCGGTGATGCGTTGCAAGCCTTCCCTGATGGCATCGCCCGCTTCTTCATGCAGCCAGCGCATGGTGCCCTTGATGGTCACGCGGCTCGGGATTTGATTTTGCGCCTCGCCGCCCTCGATCACGGTCAGGCTGACCACACCACCCATCAGCGGGTCCACATTGCGCGCCACAATGGATTGCGCCGCCACAATCGCATGCCCTGCGGCCAGTAGCGGATCGCGCGTGAGGTGCGGCAGCGCCGCATGGCCGGCATGGCCATCGAAAATCAATTCAATCCGGGCGCCTGCAGCCATCACCGCGCGGTCATGAATGGCAATGGTGCCGGCAGCGAGGCCCGGCCAATTATGCCAGCCAAAAATCCGGTCCATCGGGAAGCGCGTGAACAAGCCATCGGCAATCATCGCCCGCGCGCCGCCGCCGCCTTCTTCTGCCGGCTGGAACACCAGATGCACCGCACCCTTCCAGCCTTTGTCATCCAGCAGCATCCGCGCCGCGCCCAGCAGCGCGGTTGTGTGGCCATCATGCCCGCAAGCATGCATCACGCCGGGCACGGTGGATTTCCAGGGCAGGTCATCCGCCTGTTCTTCGATGGGCAGCGCATCCATATCGCCGCGCAGCCCGACCGAGCGATTGCCCCCACCGCGGCGGATGGTCGCCACCACGCCATGGCCGCCGATATTCTCGGCAATCTCGGTAATGCCCATCTCGCGCAGCTTTTGCACAACAAAGGCGGCGGTCGGGCCTTCCTCCAGCGTCAGGCCGGGATGGGCGTGCAGGTGCCGCCGCCAGGAAGTTAGGGTAGCGTGAAATTCATCGGTCATGATTCGTCCTTCCTACCCTTCCCCCGCCCGGGCCGCCACCAACCAAGGGTGGTTGCGCTGGCTTCTTCTATGCACGTGCATCTTCCTGGCAAATCCGCTACTGGCACAGGAACCCCCAAGCGTCGCCTATCGGGTTGAGGTTTCACCAAAGGATGACGCAGCCTTGATTTCTGCCATCCAGGCGGTTTCCCAATTGATAAGCTTGCAGGAAACCGCGCCGACCGATGCTTATGGGCTGCTTGCCCGCGCCCGGGCCGACCTGCCGCGCCTGACGGAAGCGCTACGGGCGGAGGGCTTCTGGGGTGGCACAGCGCGCATTGAACTTGCCGGGCAGGATATAGCCGCCACCGAAGCCAGACCGCCCACCGCCGATCCAGAAAAATCTGTGCCGGTCGCGATTATCCTGGCCCCCGGCACGCGCTTCCGGCTTGGCCAAATCCTGATCCGGGCTGAACCCGCAGGGCAGGATGCGCTGCTGGAGGAAGCCGCCGCCGAGCTTCGGATTGCGGCAGGAGACCCCGCACGCCCTGCCGATATCCTGGCCGCCGAGGGGGCGCTGCTGCTGGCACTCCGCCGCGCGGGCTACCCCTTGGCGAGCATCGTCACCCGGGAAGCGGTCGTGGATCACGACACCAAGACAATGGATATCACCTGGCGCATCGCCCCCGGTCCCGTTGCCGATTTCGCCCGCCCCAGCGTTGCCGGCGCTACGCGCACCAATACAGCATTGCTGGAACGGCTTGCAGCGCGCCGCCTGGAAGGCCAGCCCTATACGCCGGAACGCCTGGAACGCGCGCGGCGCGCCATGATGGGGCTTGGCGTCTTCAGCTTTGTGCGCGCACAGGAAGCGCCCGCGCTTGATCAGGCTGGTCGCCTGCCCGTGCATTTCCAGGTGCAGGAACGCCCGCGCCATGCGGTGGGCGGGCGCTTTGGCTTCGAGACAAATTACGGCCTGACCGCCAGCGCCTATTGGGAAGACCGCAATATCCTGGGCGGCGCCGAGAGGCTGCGCCTGGAAGGGGAGGTTGCGCGCATTGGCGAAACCGGGATTGAGGATGCCACGTATCGCGCCTTCGCCACGCTGCGCACGCCGGAATTTCTGGGGCGCGATCTGCAAAGCATCACGCAAATCGGCGCGGTACGTGAAAGGTTGCGCGCCTATGACCGCGACGCTGCCTTGGCATCCTTCACCTTGGAACATCGCCTTTCGGAAACCATGGCTGTTTCGGCTGGGCCAAATTATGAGGAAGGGCAGATCGGGCGGGATGGCGATATGAACGCCTTTCGGCTCTTTGGCCTGATGGGCGGCTTTCGCTACGACAATACCACCAACCCGCTTGATCCCCGCCAGGGCCAGCGCTTCAGCTTCAGCGCTACTCCTTATTACTCGGCATTGGATTCAAACAGCTTCACGCGCATGCTGGCAATTGGCACCAGCTATTTTGACATCACCGGTAATGGCGGCAGCGTTTTGGCGCTGCGTGCCGCGCTTGGCAGCGCGCCGGGTGCGGCGCGGGATGAGATCACTTTGGATAAGCGCTTTTACGCCGGCGGTGGCGGTTCCGTGCGCGGCTATACCTATCAATCCATCGGGCCGCGGGATGCGGCCAATCGCCCCTTGGGTGGTGCAAGCCTGGTGGAGGCCAGCGCGGAATGGCGCCAAAGGCTCACACGAAGCTGGGGTATGGCAGCCTTTTTGGATGCGGGCTCTGTCGGGGAAGAAGCCAAACCAGATTTTAGCGGGCTCCGCGCTGGCGTCGGGCTTGGGCTACGTTTTTTGACCGCGATCGGGCCGCTGCGTTTTGATGTCGGTGTGCCGCTTGATCGGCAAAAGGATGATCCATCCTTCGCCATCTATATCGGCTTTGGGCAGGCGTTTTGAGATGCGATTTTTGCGCCGCCTGCTGATCATCTTGGTGGCGATACCGCTCTGCTTTGGCCTGCTGTTGGGCGGCGTGCTGGCCTGGGTTCAATGGGGCAGCGGGGCGGCGGCGCTGGCCGGGCTCGCGGGCCGCCTGGTGCCGGGGCTGGTGATTGAAGGGCTCACGGTGGCACTCCCGCGTGAGGTCAGCGCCGCGCGCATCACGCTCGCGGATGATGGCAGCGCGTGGCTGGATATCAGCGCCCCCCGCATCACCTTCGACCTGAAGGCGCTGTTGCGGCGCGAAGCACATGTGCATGAGATGACGGCGCGGCGCATCACGATGATCCGACTGCCTTCGGATAAGGACGAAGCACAGGACGAAAAGCTATTGCCATCCCTGCCACGCCTGCCTGTCGCGGTTCGGCTCGACCGCTTGGCTATTGACAAAATTGATGTTGCTGAAAGCGTTCTGGGCCAAGCCTTCCGGCTTTCGGCACATGGCAGGGCAGCGCTGGTGGATGCGCGCTTATCGGGGGAAGTGTCGCTCACGCGGCTGGATGCGCCGGGCACGGCGCGGCTTCAGCTTGATCTGGCCCCTGCCGTTGATCGCTTATTTGCGCTGCTGGAGATTGCGGAACCGCCGGGCGGCGTGCTGGCCGGTGCGCTTGGCGCGCCTTCTGAACCGGCGCAGGTGATGCTTCGCCTGGAAGGGCCGGCGAGTGGCGCGGCACTTGCAGCCGAAGCGCGGCTTGGCAGCGCGGCCGAGGCTGCACTTGCCGGCACCATCAGTGCTGATGCGCGCGGTGCGGGTTTCGCGCGGCTTGCGGGCCATGTCGCGGCGGCGTCCTTACTACCTGCGCCACTCACGGAGGCGCTCCGCCGGTTGGACTTTACGCTGGATGCCACGCGCAACCGCGCTGGCTTGATCAGCCTCCGTGACGTCACGGCACGCGCACCGCTTGGCGCGGTAACGCTCTCCGGTAGGCTTGATCCGAAGCGCGAGGAAGTTGCCGTGCAAGGCAGTATCGCGCTTGGCGCAAGCCAAATGCTCGCGGCCTATCTGCCGGATGAAGTGGCGTGGGAAAGTGCCACCGCGCGCTTGCAGGTGGATGGCAGGCTGGCGGCGCCTCGGGTCACGCTGGATGCGGCGCTGGCGGGATTTTCCAGCACTATCCCAGCGCTTGGCGCAGCCCTTGGAACGAGCCCACGGGTTCAAGCGCGCGCCACAGGCCCGACGCGGATTGAAAGCCTGACGCTAAATGGCGATGGCGCGGAACTCACTGCTTCGGGCGATGTCGGCGAAACGCTTGATCTTCGCTTAGGCTTACGGCTTGCGGATCTGGCGCGGCTGGTGCCGGAACTTGCTGGCGCGCTCACCGCGGAAGGTCATGTACGGGGCGCGCGGGATGATCCTTCAATCACCCTACAAGCGCGGGGCGAGAGCATCACGCGCGGCGCGGAAGTGCTGACCGCGCCCAGCCTGGAAATGCGCCTGGAAACGCCCTTGTCACGCCCGCGCGCAGAGGCGCAATTGCGCGCCACCTATGGCGGGTTGCCGGTGATGTTGGATGTGCTGGGCGTGCCGGAAGGCGCTGCGCTGCGTTTACAAAAATTTGAAGCCTCCTTCGGCACAGCGCGGCTTTCGGGCAGCGGTGTGCTGGATGTGCAAAAGCCGCTTTTTGATGGTGTGCTGGCGCTCACCATTCCTGACCTTGCCCCCTTTTCTGATCTGCTTGGCCATGCCGTGACCGGCGCCTTGGTGCTGGAGGCGGAAGGCCGCAACGCGCATGGCACACAACAGGTAAAGGCGAAGCTGAGCGCACCAGAAGTAACGCTGGATGGGCGCGCAGTCACTTTGCAATTGGACCTTGCCGGCGGGCTGGATGATGCGCGCGCCAGCTTCAGTGCAGGCCATGGCGAAGCACAGCTGGCCGGGGCAGCCGCGCTCAGCCTGGGCGGCGAAGCACGCCTGCTGACGCTTTCCGAATTGGCGCTAAGCCATGGTGCGGAACAGGTGAAGCTCACCGCGCCGGCGCGGTTTGAAATCGCGCGAGACGGGCGCATCACCCTTGCGGAGACTACCCTCACCAGCAATCGCGGCGGCAGGCTCAGGCTCGATGGGTTATGGAGCGAGCAGGAAATTGCGCTGAATGCCGCGCTGACGGCCCTGCCCATCGCGCCCTTCGCAGCCATCGCGGTGCCGGAAGCGCAATTGACCGGCACGCTTTCCGGCCAAGCGAATGTGAAGGGTACAGCCACCCAACCGCGCTTCGACATCAGGTTGGAAAGCCCGGCCATTACCAGTGCGGCGCCATCGGCACGCGGCGTGCCGCCGCTACGGCTCGTGGCCTCCGCAAATGGCAGCGCGGCGGGGGCGGAAGCGCGGCTTTCTCTCAATGGCGGCAATATTGTGCGGCTTGCCGCCAATGCCCGGCTGGCCGGGCTTACACCAGAAGCGGCGCTTTCCGGCAGCATCACCGGGCGGCTTGATCTTGGCAGCTTGGCGCAACCCCTGCTCGCCGCCGGGGCGCAGCGGGTGAATGGTGTTGCCGAGCTCAATCTGCGGCTGGAAGGCAGCCTGGCCGCGCCGCGCCTGCGTGGGCCGGCAAGCATCGCCAATGGCAGCTTTCGCGATTTGCAGCATGGCGTGACGCTGAATGACATCGCCGCCACGATCACCGCGGAAGATCGGCGCTTCATTCTGCAACGCTTCACCGCACGCACCGCAGGCGGGGGCAAGCTTGCCGGTTCCGGGGCGCTTGATTTCAGCACGCCGCGCTTGCCCTTTGATCTGCGCCTTTCCGCTGATGCCGCGCGCCCGGTCAATTCAGACCTTGGCAACGCCACCTTGGATGGGGAAATGCGGCTTGCGGGTGAAGTGCTGGGCGAGAGCCGACTTTCCGGCAAGCTTATGGTGCGGCGCGCGGAATTGCGCATTCCGGACAGGCTGCCGCCTTCCATTCAAGGCCTGCCTGGCGTGCGCGAAAGGGGCCAACGCCCGCCCGGCGTCCCAGCCTTGGCACCACAGGCGCGCGCCGATGGGCCAGAAGCCGCGCTGCCGCCCATCGCGCTTGACCTGACCATTGAAGCCCCGCGCGCGATTTTCCTGCGCGGACGCGGGCTGGATGCGGAATTGGGCGGCACGGTAAGGCTGGTAGGCACGCTGAATGCACCAGCGCTGGAAGGTGGCTTCATGCTCCGCCGCGGGACGCTGAGTGTCCTGGACCGCCGGCTTGATCTGAACCGTGCCCATATTGGCTTCGATGCTGGCGGGATCATGCCTAATCTGGATGTCGCTGCCAGAACGCGGGCTGCGGAGGTGGAGATCACCGTCGCCCTGGAAGGCCCGGCACGCGATCCGAAAATCAGCTTCACCTCCAACCCCGAATTACCAGCGGACGAGGTATTGGCACGCCTGTTATTTGGCCGGCGCGGTGGGGATCTTTCGCCGTTCCAGATGCTGCAATTGGCCGAAGCGCTTTCCGGCGCCACAGGCCGGCCCTTACCCGGGCCGGGCGGGCTGATGGAACGCATCCGCCGCACCTTGGCCCTTGATCGGCTCTCCATCGGGCAGGAGAAAGAAGGTGAGCAACGCGCGGGCGAAGAACCAGGCGCCACGCTGGAATCCGGGCGCTATGTCGCCGATGGTGTTTTCGTGGGGGTCAAGCAAAGCGCTGATGGCGGACCACCACGCGTTGGCGTGCAGATTGACCTGATGCCTAGGCTCAGGCTGGAAGCGGAAAGCGGCGGCAATAGTCTTGCGGGGGACCGGGTGGGGATTGCCTTTGAATATGAATATTGATGGCCGGGCCCCTGGCACTCAGCGCCCGGGAGTGCCAGATTACGGCGTGATGACAGTTCAGGGCGATAACACGGTGATGGCGGCATGATCCGCTACGAATTGCGCTGCGATCAGGCGCATGAGTTTGGCGGCTGGTTCAAGGATAGCGCGGCTTTCGACAAACTGGCGGGCGCTGGTCTTGTAGAATGCCCGCATTGCGGCCCAGCCAAGGTGGCCAAGCGCCTGATGGCGCCAGCCATCCCAAAAAAGGGCCGCCCGGCGCGTAATACCAAGACGGAAGCGCTGCCCGAGGCCGAGGCGCCAGCCACGCCGCCACCCGCGCCGCCTTCACCCCCTGCCCTGCCCGCTGCCGCGCTTGCTGCCATGCCGGCAGAACTGCGGTCCATGCTGCGGCACATGCGCACGGAAATCGAAAAAAATTGCGACTACGTCGGCGCCGATTTCGCCGAGGAAGCGCGCAAGATCCATCACGGGGAAACCGAAGCCCGCGGCATTTTCGGCGAAGCCAGTGAGGATGAGGCTGAGGCGCTGCGCGAAGAGGGGATCGAGGTTGCGCGCATCCCCTGGGTGCCGCCTTCCGATGCCTGATCAAGCCCTGCGATGCGCGGTCTTCGACCTTGATGGCACGCTGGTGGATAGCGCGCCGGATATTCACGCCGCGCTTGATCGGCTGATGGCAGCGAAGCGCCTTCCCGGTTTTGCCCGTGCGGAGGTTGTGGGCATGATTGGCGATGGTGTGCGCGTGCTGCTGGAACGCGCCTATGCCGCGCGCGGCCTTCTGCTGGATGAGGCCGGCTTTGAGCATTTCATGGCGGATTACGGCGCCAATGCCGCGGTGCTGACGCGCGCTTTTGATGGCATTCCGGAATTGCTGGGTGTTTTGCGTGATGCCGGCTGGCAGCTTGCGGTCTGCACCAATAAGCCGGAAGGCGCGGCTCGGAGCTTGCTCGCTGGGCTTGGGCTTGATGGGCATTTCCGCGCGCTTGGCGGGGGCGATAGTTTTCCCATGCGCAAGCCAGATCCAGGCCATTTGCGCGCAACACTCGCCGCAGCCGGCGCTGCGCCTGAACAGGCCGTGATGATTGGCGATCACGCCAATGACATTCTTGCGGCACAGGGTGCGGGCGTGCGGGCGATTTTCGCTGGCTGGGGCTATGGCCCGCTTAGCATGGCGGGTGATGCGCCCATTGCCGCTGATGTGGCGGCGCTGCGCGCCTTGCTCGGCTGAAGCGGCTATCTGAGCTTCTGCAATTCCATGCGCATGGTGCCGAAAATGGTGCTTGCAAATTCAACGCGGATCGGAATGGGCGGCAGGCGTGGATCCACCTTGGCGAGCCACGCCATGGCTTGGCGCGGTTGTGTAGCGCGGGTGCGATCATCGCCAATGCGCACCCCAGCGACCAATCGACTTTCCAGCCCGCATTGGAGCGATTCAACCTCCTGCCCGGCATGGGTCAGGCGCGTAGCACCGATGGTACGGGACGACCAATCCAGCCTGCGCCGCCCGTCATAAATCGGCCCGGACACATCACAGCGCCCGGTTTGCGTGACGGTGCGAGACATGAGCGCAAAGGCAGAGAGCATATCAATCGCACCACGCCGCGCGGGCAGGGGCACGGGTTCATTGGTGGCGCCTTCGGGCGGTTCCAATTCCAACGCCTCGGGCATACCCTCCCTGTAGAGCAAAACGGTGCGCCGGGCGTCGCCGCGCCAATTGCCCTCAGCCTGAAAGCGCTGCGGGGCCACGCCTTCCGCGCGCCAGGTGCCTTCCACTTCGGAACGGATTTCATGCGGGGCAAAAATCCGGCCAATGCCCACCGCGCGGCTGACCGAGCGCATCCAATAGCCATCAGGGCGCGCTTCAAATTGGGCGGTGATTTCAACCACCGGTATGCCGGTTTGGGTGACCTGATAGATCGCCTCCACCGCCAGCACCGGATGGGGCGTTGCTGGTACCAGCAGCAGGCAAAAACGCCAAAAGGATCTCAGCAGAAAGCGCATGGGGCAGAGTGTAGCCCGGCTGGCCGAGGAAGGGAAAACAGCTTCACGCGGCGCCCGCTTCGGCCAGGGCGGGCTTGGGCAGACTCGCGAAAATGGGTGGCAAGCGGGCGAAGAATGCCATTTCAGCGCGATTGAGGCTTTGCAGCCGCGCCAAGGCTTCTGGGTAGTCTGGCTGAGACCGCGCCGGCGCCACCCCCGTTAATGTCAGCCTTTCGTTCAAGCGCGGCAGCACCCCGCCAAGTTTCAGACCGAAAAGCGCGAGGAGCCTTTGGGCAAAAACATCAAGCGCATCAACCCGCCCGAGCAGATATGGATAGCGCTGCAGCGCCGCCACGATTCCGGGCTGGTCTGTTGTGTTGAACAGCGTGCGCAATTGCGCATCGCGGCAATGCACCGCGAATTCCGGCACAGCATCCATCGCTTGCAGAAGCGTGAGCCGGCTGAGCGCGCCATGTTCAGAGTGATCCGGCCTGCCGCGAATATAATCATAGAGCGAGACAATACGCTCCAGCGGGTCGCGCAGCACGGCGGCCATGCCAAGCGGGCGCGGCGCATGGCGTACCAGCGGATGGGCCACGCCGTAATGGCCGGCCAGGATCATCATGCGATCATAGAGCCTGGGGCGGGTGGCAAGGGCGTTGGTCAGCCCTGCTTCCCCGCCATATTCGTCCAGAAGATCCGCATGGAAAATGGCGCGTTCACCGAAAGCATATTTCAACATACGGTTGATGGTGGTGCCGCCGGTACGCGGAAGATGAAGAAAGCATAAAATAGGGCCATCCGGCTTATGGGCCGCAAGGAATTCTTTTAATGGCGCATTCATTTCTTGGGTCTTTCGGAAGACCCAAGTAATTATCGCAACAATTATAATATTTTGTTGCCGCCGGCGCCCGCCGACTACCCGCAGCTTGACGGGTTACTGCCTGCCCCGTAAAGCACCGTCCGGTCGGGCGCGTAGCTCAGCGGTAGAGCATTCGCTTCACACGCGAAGGGTCACAGGTTCAATCCCTGTCGCGCCCACCATTGCACCCTTCAATATGATTTCGGCAGGCCAAGCACCTTTTCCGCAATGTGGCTCAGGATCAGTTCCCGGCTGACCGGGGCAATGCGCGGGATCATGCTTTCACGGAAATAGCGTTCCACCTGATATTCCTGGGCATAGCCCATGCCGCCATGCGTCAGCACGGCGGCTTCCGCCGCGGCGAAGCCGGCCTCGGCAGCCAGATACTTGGCCGCATTGGATTCCGCGCCACATTCGCGGCCAGCATCGTAAAGGGCTGCCGCCTTCATGGTCAGCAAGCCCGCGGCTTCCAGCTGCGCCCAAACCCGCGCCAAAGGGTGCTGGATGCCCTGATTCTGGCCGATGGGCCGGCCAAAAACCTCCCGCGTGCGGGCGTAATTCGCGGCACGGCTGAGCGCCGCATGGCCAATGCCCACCGCTTCCCCCGCGATCAGGATGCGTTCGGGATTGAGGCCGTGCAGGATCAGGCGAAAGCCTTCCCCTTCCGCGCCGATGCGGTCTTCTTCCGGCACTTCCAGGCCGTCAAAAAACAGCATGTTCGAATCAACGCCATGCCGGCCCATTTTATG